>SLIH01000362.1 GCA_007135745.1 Halomonas sp.
AGGGTATCCTTGAGAACATTTCCGAAACTATAGAGCGGCGGAAGATGTCGCAGCTCACCGTCTGCCAGCATGTCCCTGACTTCCTGAAAGGACTGGAGACGCAGTTTCGCGCCCTGCTCGTTGGTCCAAAGAACTTCCCCGGTTTCTTCCAGAAAAGCGAAAAAATACTGTCTCACTTCCTGGCCGTTATCTTCCCTGAGATACCATTGATTGACCCACTCCCCCGCCTGCTCCCGATCCTCTTCCGGCACCGGCTCCAGCCAACGGGGATCAACCTCACCCACTTCCGATGTAACCAGAGTCAGGGTTTGCTGGCGCAACCGGGCAGTCAGCAGCTGTTGCACGGTCGCCATCTTCTCCGTATCCGGGGCGGCTCCAGTGACCTGGCTTACCAGGTCCTCGAGCTTGTCCATCAATTGTTCGCCCACCTGGTAAAGCCGATTGCGATCCTGATCCGACAGTTGTGGATCACCCACCCAGATCAGCCACTCCAGCAACCGGTGCGCATGACGCCACTGATCCGAGCTCAGACCCTGCTTGATGGCAACCTGCCGCATAATCCTGCGCCAGTAGTTGTCGATAAAATCAACAAGCTCTCCCGGCAGCTTTCGACCACGGCAGGAACGGGCTACAGCCGCGCTCACCGCATTCTCCGCAGAGCGTTGCTGGGCCGCGCCGCGCTCGGTCTGCCAGAGCCGTCCGCTCACTTTGTCCGCCCTCTCGCTCTGCGTCTGCAGTTTCTGAAGCCAGGAGGAAATACATTGCTCAACCGGCTCGGGAGCCTGTTCCTGAAACGCCTGGGTTACCGCTTCCTCAAGGGCGGACAGGTGGTCCAGAACCCAGCGATCCGACCGTCCGCCAGTGCGGCTCCAACCCTTGAGCAATTCCAGACTGTCAAGCCATCGCCGTATCGGGCTCTGTCGATCCACTGCAGCCTCGCCACGCTGCTCCAGATCCAGGGCAAGCCAGAAACGCAGACGGGCGGCATGGGTAATCAAGACGGGATGAACGCCGGACTTGCGCAGAAAGACGCTCATGATCCTGTCGGCAAGATACGCTGAATTGACCTGACGGACGCTCCAGGTCTCGTCGGAGGTTCGGAGACGATCGATGACCGTATCGTCGGTCTGATCCGCCCAGGCTGACGCCAGAAAATCGCGCCACTGAGTACCGCTATCGTTCTCATGGCGTGTCAGGGGGTACGGCAGATCCGGTACCCGAAGCTGGGTTATGATTGAATCAATCAGGCTCACGGTACTTCTTTCCAGATCCGGTCCAAAACAGACACCTTAAACCAGCGCCGCGCGAGAGGCCAGCATGCCGCCCGGCGGATTGCATAAAACCCCGTTTTGACGCACCATAGCGGGCTGTATTACGAACAGGAATGTCAGAATCATGTCAGGCAACGAAATCGAAAACATCAACATTGGTGAACAGGAACTGCTGATCACGCCGGAAGCACTGAAAAAGGAGCTTCCCCTAACCGAAGAGGCTCGGCGGACCGTTCTTGAAGGACGCCAGACAGTCAACAACATCCTCGACGGCAAGGACCCCCGGCTGTTCGTGGTTGTAGGCCCCTGTTCCATCCACGATCCAGAAGCCGCGCTCGACTACGCACGCCGCCTCAAGCAACTGGCGGACGAAGTCAGTGACACCATTTACCTGATCATGCGCGTCTATTTCGAGAAGCCGCGGACAACCACGGGTTGGAAAGGATTGATCAACGACCCACACCTGGATGACACTTTCGATATCCAGACCGGGTTGCGCATCGGGCGCAAACTCCTGATCGATATTGCAGAGCTGGGTCTGCCCACTGCGACGGAAGCACTGGACCCCATTTCACCCCAGTACCTTCAGGACACCATTTCCTGGTCCGCCATCGGCGCTCGCACCACAGAGTCCCAGACCCACCGGGAAATGAGCAGCGGCCTTTCCATGGCCATCGGTTTCAAGAACGGCACCGACGGCAGCCTGGATGTCGCCATTAATGCCATGCGCTCCGTATCCAGCCCCCACAGTTTCCTCGGTATCAACCAGGAGGGACAGGTGGCCATAACGCGCACGAAGGGCAACCCCTACGGCCACGTTGTGCTGCGGGGTGGTGGCGGCAAACCGAACTATGACTCGGTCAATGTGGCGCTTTGCGAGAAAGCGCTTAAAGAAGCGGGCCTGCGCGAAGCCATCATGATCGACTGCAGCCATGCCAACTCGAGCAAGGATCCGGCCATGCAACCGCTGGTCATGCAGGATGTCACTCACCAGATCATGGAAGGTAATCAGTCAATCATTGGCCTGATGGTAGAAAGCCATATCAACTGGGGCAAGCAGTCCATCGGCCCCTGGTCAGAGATGAAGTATGGTGTGTCGGTCACCGACGCCTGCATCGACTGGGAAACCACTGAAAAGGCGGTACACGATATGCGGGATAAGCTGCGGGACGTCATTCCACGCCGCCACAGAAGCTGATCCCCCGCCCCTGCAGGAGCGGCTATGGCCGCGATATGGTTATCGCGCTATAAGCCGCTCCTACAGCCAGGCCAGCCGGTCCCTCAGGCTCACCACAGAGCCCACAATAATCAGGGTCGGCGCCCGCACACCCGCATCATCCACTCGTTCCACAATGTTGGACAGGGTACCCGTCACGACTGTCTGCTCCGGTGTTGTACCACGCGAAATCAACGCTACGGGCATATCCGCCGACATACCGTGCGCCATCAGCCCCCGGGTTATGATGGGCAGGCCAACCAGCCCCATATAGAGAACCAGCGTCTGATCATCCTGAACCAGATCCGCCCAGGGCAGATCCGAGGAATCGTTCTTCAGGTGCCCGGTAACAAAGCGCACGGACTGGGCGTGATCGCGGTGCGTCAGGGGAATCCCGGAATAAGTGGCGCAACCTGAAGCAGCGGTGATTCCGGGCACAACCTGGAAATCGATCCCCTCCTCGGCCAGTGTTTCAATCTCTTCGCCACCGCGACCAAAAATAAAGGGGTCGCCTCCTTTGAGGCGTACAACCGTCTTTCCGGCGCGGGCCTGCTCCACCAGCATCTGATTGATGGTTTCCTGAGGCACGGAATGCTTGGAGCGGGCCTTGCCCACGTGAATAATCTCCGCGTCGGCGCGGATCAGGTCCATGATGGGTTGGGAGACCAGCCGGTCATGCAGCACCACATCGGCTTCACCGAGCAGCCGCAGCGCCTTGAGGGTCAGCAGATCCGGATCCCCGGGCCCGGCGCCCACCAGATAGACCTCGCCCCTTGGCTCCTGGTCGGCAACGGATTCCAGAGTGTCCTCGATGACAGCATCCGTATCCCGGGCGCTGCTGAGAGCCGCCCGATGGATAAACTGATTGTCCAGCAGCCGATACCAGAAACTGCGCCGTTGATGCGGTGTTTCCAGTCGCTGTTCTATATCCTTTCGGAGAGCCACCCGTTCCAGCAGGTCACTCAGCCCGTCCGGGAGCAGTTGTTCGATCCGCTGGCGCAGCCAGCGCGCCACCGACGGGGAGAGCCCGCCCGTGTCCATGGCAACCCTCAACGGCCCGCGCTGTACGACGCTTGGAAACTGCAGCTCGGAAGCCTCCGGTGCGCCACGAAACCAGCCGTAAACGCCGTCTTCTCGCGCTCGATCAATCCAACCCTGCCGTTCCTCGGAATCCTCCAGATCCACCAGGAGGAACTCCGGCCGCGCCTCATCCCAATGAGTCACAACCGTTATGTTGTCATCGCCTGCCCACTGAACCGGACCTGTTTTCCACCAGTACAACCGGACACCGGCTTCGGCCAGTCGCTGCGCCTTACTGACAAGGCGGGCACTGTCACCGACACAGAGGAGGTGCCGGCCGGTCAGATCCAGTGTGAGCGCAATGGACATCAGAGTCTTCCCGGCTCCAGGACTTCGAGATTACCCATATAGGGCTGCAACGCTTTGGGGATACGCACGGAACCGTCCGCCTGCTGCCCATTCTCCAGAATGGCCACCAGGGTGCGCCCGATCGCAAGCCCAGAGCCATTCAGGGTGTTCAACAACTCCGGCTTGCCGGTTTCCGGATTACGCCAACGAGCCTGCATGCGGCGGGCCTGGAAGGCGCGGGTATTACTGCAGGAGGAAATCTCCCGATAAGCGGCCTGCCCGGGCAGCCAGACCTCCAGGTCATAGGTTTTGGTGGCGGCAAAGCCCATATCACCAGCACAGAGAGTCACCACCCGGTACGGCAGTTCCAGACGCTGCAGAACAGTCTCGGCATGGCCTGTAAGCTGCTCAAGGGCTTCGGTGGACTGTTCCGGTGGCACAATATGGATGAGCTCGACTTTTTCGAACTGGTGCTGGCGAATCATGCCGCGCGTGTCCTTGCCTGCGGAACCGGCTTCACTGCGGAAACAGGGGGTATGACAGACCATGCGCAGCGGCAGCTCATCGGGCGTCAGGATCCGGTCTCGCACCATATTGGTGGCCGGCACTTCGGCTGTAGGGATCAGATAGAGGTCGCGGTCGCCTTCAATACGGAACAGATCCTCGGCAAACTTGGGCAGCTGCCCGGTTCCCGTCAGGCTGTCGCTGTTGACCAGATAAGGCAGATAGGTCTCAAGGTAACCATGCTCGCGGGTATGGAGATCCAGCATGAACTGGATCAGGGCCCGGTGGAGTCGTGCCACCCCGCCCTGCATCACCGCGAAACGGGCGCGCGCCAGATTGGCCGCCACCTCAAAATCGAGCCCATGCAGGCCGGCGCCCAGATCGACGTGGTCCTTCGGCTCAAAATCAAAGGAGGGAATCTCACCCCAGCGCCGGATTTCAACATTATCGGCTTCATCCTCGCCATCGGGAACGTCGTCGTCCGGGAGGTTTGGCAGTTCCAGCATGAAATCGTTGAGCTCGGCCTGCAGCGCGCGAAGCTGGTCCTCCGCTTCACTGCGTTCCTGTTTCAGTTTTTCCACTTCATCCAACAGCGGCTGTATGGGCTCACCGGCCTGCTTCGCCGCCCCAATCGCCTTTGAACGGCGGTTTTTTTCACTCTGCAGCTCTTCGGTTCGGGTCTGCAGGTCACGGCGCCGTGACTCCAGCTCCCGAACACGCTCCAGGTCGAGCTTGTAGTGCCGGCGAGCAAGCTTTTCGGCAACGGTTTCAGGTTCACTTCGAACCAGTTTCGGATCCAGCATGAAAACAACCTGTCTGTTGATCTGTTGGCGTTAGGATTTTTTCGTTAAAGGGTACCGCTGGTGGTCACTCTCGCGGTTAAGGCGATCCAGGTACTCCCGCTTCTCGGCCAGCTTCTTCTCCAGCCCCCGGGGTTCGGGGTTGTAGAAACGTTTTCCGGCCAACGCCTCCGGCATATAACTCTCACCTGCGGCGAAGGCTTCCGGTTCGTCATGGGCGTAACGGTATTGCGCTCCATACCCCTGGTCCTTCATCAACTGGGTCGGCGCGTTGCGCAGATGTTCCGGTACCGGGTGATCCCGATCCTTGCTCACCCACGCCATGCATTCGTTGAACGCCCGGTAGACACCAATGCTCTTGGGTGCCATTGCCAGGTAAGTCACCGCCTGCGACAGAGACAGTTCGCCCTCGGGGCTGCCCAGACGTTCCTGCACTTCCCAGGCTTCCATCGCCAGTGACAGAGCCCGGGGGTCGGCGTTGCCGATGTCCTCACTGGCGACCCTTACCAATCGGCGGGCAATATAAAGCGGGTCGCAGCCACCGTCCAGCATGCGGCACATCCAATAGAGTGACGCATCGGGGTCCGAGCCACGGATGGACTTGTGCAGCGCGGAGATCTGATCGTAGAAAACATCCCCGCCCTTGTCGAAGCGCCGCAGAGAGCTTTGTAACACCCGCTGCAGCACATCTTCCGTGACCTGTGCCACGCCCTCCTCATCCGGTTCGGCAAGGTCCGCGGCCACCTCAAGGATATTGAGTGCACGCCGGGCATCCCCGTCCGCCGCTCGGGCCATGGCCTCAATCAGTTCCCGGGGCACTCGGATCGATCCCTGCAGACCTTCATCCGCATCCAGCGCACGACGGATAAGCCGCTCAAGGTCATTGTCCGTCAGATCCTTGAGCACATAGACCCGCGTGCGGGACAACAGGGCACTGTTCAATTCGAAAGAGGGATTCTCGGTGGTGGCACCGATAAAAACAACGGTGCCATCTTCGATATGGGGAAGGAAGGCATCCTGCTGCGACTTGTTGAAGCGATGGACTTCATCCACGAACAGCAGGGTGTCCTGTCCTGTGGTGTCCCGGCGGTACTTCGCCGCCTGCACCGCCTCGCGTATGTCCTTAACCCCACTGAGAACGGCCGAGAGCGTCGCGAAATGCACTGACGCCTGTTCGGCCAGCAGTTGTGCAAAGGTGGTCTTGCCGACGCCCGGCGGGCCCCACAGGATCATGCTGTGGAGTTGTTCCTCCACCACGGCGGCGTGCAGCGGCTTGCCCTCACCCACCAGGTGTTCCTGACCGACATAATCACTGAGCGAGCGGGGGCGCATGCGGGCGGCCAGCGGCTGGTGACGCCCCTGTGTGCCAGCAAAAAGCCCCTGCTGCATCAGCCCTGCTCCGGATTCCGGATCACATCGACACCCTCGGGAATGTCGAGTTCAAATACACTGTCGTCAATGGATTCATTGAGCTCGATGTCGCGAAAACGCAGCCGGCTGTGCTGATCCAGTGAATCATGCAGGCGCATTTCGCGCAGAACACCGTCCTGGAATTCCATGATCAGCTCCAGAAAAAGCGCGTCCTGGTCGACCGGCTCCAGAATAAACCGCTCTCCATTGTCTTCACTCTTTTCGTGAGTGATGTGGAAGCTCTTCTCCAGATCCACCACCTCTCCGGAGAGCAGAAGCGCAGGTGTGGAGGAGAGCTGCTCGTCCATGGGGTAAACGGTAACCTGAAGCAGATCCGGATCATAAACCTCCACTTCATCGCCCCGTGTAACGATCACCTGCTCCATCGGCGGATCGGTATGCCAATAGAAGCGCCCGGGGCGTTTCGCCTTGATCTTACCTTCGGTTTGCTGCACCCGATCCCCTCGGCCGTCGGTGACAAACTGGGTGAAGGACGCCTGGTAAGTGGAATAATCGGACAGAAGCCCGGAAAGCTCCCGCGCGGCCTGCTCCTGATTCCCGGCCTGAACAACGCTGGCGGCTACCAGCATCAGCACAAAAACAAACGCTTTCAATTGCTGCATATCAGTCCCTCGGCGGGGGCGGTGCCAGCACCTCGCGGCTGCCATTGTTTCCGGCGGGGCTGACCACGCCGGCCGCTTCCATGGCTTCCACGAGATTGGCCGCCCGGTTATAACCAATCTTGAATTTACGTTGGACGGAGGAAATGGACACCCGTCGGCTTTCAGTCACGAACGCTACCGCCTCATCGAACAGTGCATCCTTCTCGCTGTCATCGCCCCCGATGGCATCAATGCCGGGAACGCTGTCGCTGTCACCACCACTGAGGACATCCTCGACATAATCCGGCTCCCCCCGCTTCTTCCAGGCCTCCACGACGCGATGAACCTCGCCATCGTCCACAAAGGCCCCGTGCACGCGCTCCGGCATGCCCGCGCCGGGCGGGAGGTAAAGCATATCGCCGTTGCCCAACAGTTGCTCGGCACCGCCCTGATCCAGCACCGTGCGGGAATCGACCTTGGACTGAACCGAGAAGGACATCCGAGTGGGTATATTGGCCTTGATCAGGCCGGTAATGACACCCACCGAAGGCCGCTGGGTGGCCAGAATAAGGTGGATGCCCGCCGCGCGGGCCTTCTGGGCGATGCGGGCAATGAGTTCTTCCACCTTCTTGCCCACAATCATCATCATATCCGCAAACTCGTCCACGACCACGACGATATACGGCAGTGGTTCGAGTTCGGGCCGTGCGTCTTCGCTCGGATCCAGCGCGTGTTCCGGCTTCCACAGTGGATCCTTGAGGGGTTCACCCGCTTCCCGGGCCTCGCGGACCTTGCGATTGAAACCGGCCAGATTCCTCACCCCCTGGGAAGACATCAACTGGTAACGCCGCTCCATTTCCGCCACACACCAGCGCAGCGCGTTGGCGGCTTCCTTCATGTCCGTGACGACCGGCGAAAGCAAATGCGGGATGCCTTCGTAGATGGACAACTCCAACATCTTGGGGTCGATCATGATCAGACGCACGTCCTCGGGTGTTGCCTTGAACAGCATGCTGAGGATCATGGCGTTGACGCCCACAGACTTACCAGAGCCCGTGGTGCCCGCAACCAGCAGGTGCGGCATCTTGGCCAGATTGGCCACCACCGGATCACCCCCGATGTCGTTACCAAGCGCCAGCGTGAGCGGAGACGAAGCACGCTCATACTCTTTGGAGGAAAGAATTTCAGAGAGCCGGACCATCTCCCGCTCTTCGTTGGGAATCTCGATGCCCACCACGGATTTTCCGGGAATGACTTCCACAACCCGCACGCTGAGCACCGCCAGGGCTCGCGCCAGATCCTTGGCCAGATTGGTGATGCGGCTGACCTTCACGCCCGGTGCCGGCTTGATTTCAAAGCGGGTGATCACCGGCCCCGGATTGACCTCCACCACTTCGATACTGACACCAAAATCCGCAAGCTTTTCCTCCAGCAACCGGGACATATGCTCCAGTGACTCGCGGGAATAGCCCTTTTTCTTGTTCGGATCCGGCGGGTCCAACAGGCTGATGGGCGGTATCGGCGCTTCGTTGTCGAACAACGAGGGCTGGCGCGTGGCCTTGCTTTTGTCCTCAGACGAACCCTTTTTCTCCCTGCGGAAAGGGGAGATCTTCACATTCCGGGTGTCCTGCTCATCCGTCTTCGCAGCATCTTTCCCACCTCCGGTCGTGGCCTGTTTTTTCTTTGCGGCCACCGGCGGCAGTTCCGGCGTCGGCTCGGGCACAACCGGTTCACGGCGCTCGGAGGTTGCCTCCCGCTTGCGGCCAACCCAGGGCAGCAACCGGCGCCAGAAGGCGGGTCTGTCGACACGATCATTAATCACCGGGGGTTCTGGCTGACTGGCCACTTGCCTCGCTTCGGCACGGGCCTCCCGAGCCTGGGCGCGCTCGTCCAGGCTGCGGCGTAAACGGCCGATCCCCAGCGCCGGAGCGACAAACAGACCAAAGACAAGATAGCGGCCCAGATTCAGGACCAGCCGGCCCACGGTATCCACCACAGCCATCCAGGAAAGCCCGGTAAAGAGCGTCATTGCGAACAGGAAAATCGCGACCAGCACCAGGGTGGTCGCAGGCAGATTCAGCACAGCCACCATGGCCGTGGCCACCTCTTCACCGACCACGCCGCCGGCGTCAGGGGTGGTGCCAAAGAACGAGTAGAGCGCAAACAACCCCGTACCGGAAAGGAGCAACAGGACGAAGCCACCGGTACGCAGCAGGAACAGGGGCCAGTGGAACTCGAAGGCGGTGTCCCGACGGCGGTAAACCACAATGGCGTAATAGGCAATCAACAGTGGGAACAGGTAGGACAACTGCCCGAAGAAGTTGAACAGAAGGCTGGCAAACCAGGCGCCACTGCGCCCGGCATAGTTATTCGCCTCGGTCTGGTGCCCAATGCTGGCCCAGCCCGGATCGGAGGGGTCATAGGAGACGAGCGCCATGACCAGATAGACGCAGAGCGCGATCAGGCCAATCAGCGCACCTTCCCGGCCACCCTGGGCAAGGAGCTGCTGAAACCGTCGCTGTTTGTCACCAGCCGTACTGGTGTTGGCCGATCCCGCTTTACCGTTCGCCATAGACTTTGATTAAAGCATTTTCCAAAGTAAAACATTTAATGAACTGATATTCCAGAAAATCAGCCACGTGAAAATGCTCACCCCAGAGCGGAGAAACCCTGCTCCAGATCCGCAATCAGGTCTTCAGGGGCTTCCAGCCCGACCGACAGACGCACCAGGTTCTCTGTAATGCCACCCCGCACCTTGTCCTCATCAGAGAGCCGGCCGTGAGTCGTGGTGGCCGGATGGGTGATGGTGCTCTTGGCATCACCCAGGTTCGCGGTGATCGAGAACAGTTGGGTACCATCAATCAGCCGCCACGCTTCTTTCCTGCCCCCGCGCACCCGGAACGACAGCACACCGCTGGGACCGGATTGCTGGCGGCTCGCCAGTTCATGCTGGGGATGATCAGGCAGTCCGGCGAAGAACACCGTTTCCACCTCATCACGCTGACACAGCCATTCCGCCACCCTGCGGGCATTTTCCGAATGGGCCTTCATGCGTATGGAGAGTGTCTCAAGTCCCTTGAGAAAGACCCAGGCGTTGAACGGACTCATGGTAGGCCCTGCGGAGCGGAGAAACCCATAAACTTCGTTCATCAACAGCTCGCTGCCAATGGCTACCCCGCCGACGCACCGCCCCTGACCGTCCAGATACTTGGTCGCGGAGTGAATGACAATGTCCGCGCCAAAATCAAAAGGCTTCTGCAGCACCGGCGTGCAAAAGCAGTTGTCCACCACCAGCAGAGCTTCGTTGCTGTGGGCAAGTTCTGCCAGGGCCGCCATATCCGCCACTTCGCAGAGGGGGTTTGACGGGGTCTCCAGAAACAGCATCCGTGTGTTGGATTTCACGGAAGATTTCCACTGGTCGAGGTCGGTCAGGTCAACAAAGGTGGTTTCCACCCCGAACCGC
>SLIH01000172.1 GCA_007135745.1 Halomonas sp.
CACGCGCTTGATGGTTACAGCCAGACGCGTGCGGCAGTCTGGAGTGACCGGGGGGAACTGGTTGCCCTGAGCCATCAGACCGTGGCGATCTTCGACTGATACCCCCCCCGGCGAGGAGTCAAAGTGGCAGCGATGACCGGTCAGAAAAAGGCGATGCTGCTGGGGCTTGCCACGGTATTGTTGTGGTCCACCGCGGCCGCCGCCTTCAAATATTCACTCCAGTATCTTAGCCCCATTGCACTCATGTTCTGGGCCAGCACCTTTTCAATTGCGGTACTGGCTCTGTGGCTGGGGATTCGGGGCGAGTTGCTGGGTGCTCTGCGCATAGGTGGCAGGGAAGCCGCGCTTTCCCTTGTTTTCGGCCTGCTTAATCCCTGCCTGTACTACCTGCTGCTGTTTGCTGCCTATGATCGGCTGCCCGCCCAGGAAGCCATGGCCATCAACTATACCTGGGCGTTAACGCTCACTTATCTGGCGGTGCCTTTTCTCGGGCACCGTCTGCGCCGGATCGATGCAGTGGCCGGGCTTGTCTGCTATGCCGGAGTCTTTGTGATTGCCACGCGGGGCGATGTGCTGGGTTTTGGCCTCAGTGAAGGGCCGGGTGTGGTTCTGGCTCTGCTGAGTACAGTGGTCTGGGCGTTTTACTGGATCTTCAACACCCGCGACACGCGCGAGCCGGTGGCTGGGCTTCTGCTGAATTTTCTCTTCGCCTGGCCGGTGCTGTTGGCGCTGTTTGTGCTCACGGGGCAGGGCTGGCCGCAATGGCAGGGTCTCGCCGGTGCGCTCTGGGTCGGTGCCTTTGAAATGGGCATTGCCTTCGTACTGTGGCTCATGGCTATGAAGCAGGCCAGCAACACCAGTCGCCTGAGCAATCTGATTTTCCTCGCGCCACCGCTTTCACTGCTGTTTATATCGCTGGTGGTGGGAGAGTCCATCCAGGGTTCGACCCTGGCGGGCCTCAGTCTGATTCTGGCGGGGCTCTATCTTCAGAGACGGGGGGCAAGCCAGCAGCCTTAGTTCCGGCAGTTTGTTAGTCCGTCCTGACTGGCCGGCGGTTGGAGCGTTGGTCTTCCCAGTCAAGCTCGCGGGGGTCATACCAGCCCAGCTCGTCGCGAACCTTTTTCCGGGAGCGTTCGGACAGGGAATCCCACACTTCCTCAAAACGCTGCAGGCCCCTTTCCCGGGTGGGGCGGGTGCGGCCACGCAGATCCCGTATTATGTCCGGCAGCCTCAGTGCTTGTCCGAGTTGCCCCGGCACAATACATTCCTGCCCCATAATGGTTTTCCGATGGGTGCGTTGGGCCAGCACGTTCTGCAGCGCCTGGGCGGCCTCAAGAGCGGTATCAATGTCGAACTCGTCGCGTTCCACGGCACAGTGTCCGTCTGGGGCCGGTCCTGAATGGGTGGCCGGGTCCGGTGATGGGTTGACCTTAAACTATACCGTGGCTGCCACGGGGTTGTCTTCCCCGGTGCGTGACGCGGGCGCCGGCAGTTGATAGTGTATTGCCATAATTCAGCAGATAATTGCCGGAGAGTTCTCTTGAGCAACGAGAGTCTTTTTATGAACAACGAAAGCATCATGAATGCCTATAAACGCTACGCTCCTGTTTACGACTGGGTATTCGGCAAGATCTTCGAGCCCGGCCGACAGGCAGCTCTGGAATCGATGAGTTTCAATCCGGGCGACAAGGTTCTTGAGGTCGGCGTGGGCACGGGGCTATCCCTTCCGGAATTTCCCGACGAAGTACACGTGACCGGGATCGACCTTTCCGAAGAGATGCTGAAAAAGGCCCGTAAACGCGTGGAGCGTGACGGGCTGGAAAATGTCGAATTGCATTGCATGGATGCGATGGACTTGCGTTTTCCCGATAATTCCTTCGATAAAATCATCGTGCTTTACGTCCTGTCGGTGGTGCCCGAGCCTTATAAGATGCTTTCGGAAATCCGTCGTGTCTGTAAGCCTGGCGCGGAAGTGATCTTCGTGAATCATTTTGCCAAGGAAAATCCGGTGGCCAGACGTATCGAGGCCGGATTGGCGAAGTACGCAGGTCGTCTCGGATTTCAGCCCGATTTTCCGTTGCAGCCAGTGCTCGATAACGTTGGGTTGGACGTGGAAGAGATCCGCCCGGTTAACCTCATGGGGTACTGGACCATGCTGAAAGGGCGATACCGGGATGGCTGATCGGCGGTGGCCTCGGCCATGATTGCGCCTCTTTTTCCGCTCAATTCAGTGATACTTCCTGGCGGCCGCATTCCGCTGCAGATTTTTGAGCGTCGCTACCTGGATATGATCCCGCGCTGTCTGCGCGAAGATCAGGGGTTTGTGATGGTTCTTCTGCAGCAGCAGGGGCCTGATACGGTTCCGGAGGCGGGTTTTCATCCGCTGGGATGCTATGTGCGGATTGTCGATTTCGAGCCCATGAGCCACGGCCTGCTCAGCATTACGGTGGAGGGGGAATCCAAAGTGTCCGTTATGCGTCATTGGCGGGAAGCCAATGGCCTGAATATGGGTGAAGTGGTTTCCCTCCCGCAAGAGCCACTGGTGGCGACACCGCCGATGCATGAGGACCTGGTGACAGTGCTAAAGGCACTTTGCCAGCATCCCTCGGTTCAGGAGTTGGATCTCCGCATTGATTACGATGACGCTCGGGATCTGGGCTGGCGCCTCACG
>SLIH01000385.1 GCA_007135745.1 Halomonas sp.
GTTGCTGCTGGTAGGCCTGAATGCTCGCCTGAACCTCTTCCTCGCTCAGTTGAGGCTCATTGCCTTCCAGTCCATCGATGACGCCCTGAACGAACGCGTCCACTTCGATGTCCTGCATATCCTGCTGCATGTGCTCGGCGAAGGTCATGCCGAGGCTGTATCCGAGCTTTTTGTCGTCAGTGTCCAGTTGAACACCTGTCGGCTCTTCTTCTCCGCCGCAAGCGCTCAGGGCCAGGGTGGCTGAAACGAGGGCGGTGGCCAGTAGGTTTTTCTTCATGGGTTGTCACCTTGTCACTTTTGCATGTCCGAGACGGAAATTAACCTGTTTTAGCTTGCGGGGCCAGAGCTGAACACTGTCCCGGGCCTGAAAAATCGGCAATCTCTTCAGCGCGTGCGGCAGTCGACGCTCTGGCGCCTGCGTTCAATTCTGTGGAGACAGGCTGAGCCAGAGCTCAGCCAGTGCCTGTGGCTCCGATATTCCAGCGTTTTGAAGATTGCTCATGGCGAGCCCTTGGGAAGGCATTCTGTCAACGCTGAAGCCGTCTTTCGAGCCGGCCAATACGTTCCACCACCAAGCCAACTCAAGGCGTTCCGCCTCCAGTTCGCTCTGTTTAAGACGGGTGCGCAGAGCGCTGGTTCCGGTGCCGTCACGGGGAAGGTTCTGTCGCATGGCGCGCAGCGGTTCGGTGACCCCGGTGCGCCAGTTCCGAATGGGCTCTGGCTCCTTGCCATTCCAGTAGTAGCCGTGCTGGGTGCTGCAGAGTGCGACCAGGATATGACTGACGCAGACGCCCCCATCCTGGGCGCGCAGGCACGCCTCCTCGAAGGCTGGGTACGCCCAGAGTTCGAGCGCCATCATCCACAGCGGATTGTCGAGTTCGAGTCTTTCCGGTGGGGCGTGCCATCCCATGGGAACTTTCCTGTAGAATGCGCCTATGCTTTCACTTCAGAATCTCAGTCTACAGCGCGGCGGTGTCTGGTTGCTAGAAGACTGCACCGTTACCATCCAGCCTGGCCAGCGCGTGGCCCTTGTTGGCGCCAATGGTGCCGGCAAGTCATCGCTTTTCCAACTCATTCTTGGCGAACTGACATCCGATCATGGTGAGGTGCAGCTGCCCGGCGGCTGCCGCCTTTCTCACATGGCCCAGGAAGTAGCCGGGAGCGATCGCAGTGCCCGGGATTTTGTACTCGATGGCCACGAGCAGCTGCGAACCCTGGAAACGTCGCTGCAGGAGGCGGAAAAACGCGGAGATGATCGCGCTCAGGCGCGTCTTCACGGGGAGCTGGATAACATTCAGGCCTGGGACGTGCCGCGACAGGCAGAGCAGCTGTTGCGCGGTCTGGGCTTCACGGATGATGACATGGAGCGCCCGGTACGGGCGTTTTCCGGTGGTTGGCGGATCCGGCTGAACCTTGCCCAGGCGCTGATGGTGCCCTCGGACATGCTGCTCCTGGACGAGCCCACCAACCACCTGGATGTGGAAGCCTGCTACTGGCTGGAGAACTGGCTGCGCCAGTACCCGGGAACCCTGCTGTTCATTTCTCACGACCGCGACTTCATGGACCGGGTGGCCACCCATGTCCTGCACTTCGAGCACCGGTGCCTGAATTTCTATACCGGCAACTACCACAGTTTTGAGCGCCAGCGCTCGGAACGGCTGGCGCGTCAGCAGGCCGAGTACGAGAAGCAGCAGAAGCGGGTGGCGGAGATCCAGGCTTTCATTGACCGCTTCCGCGCCAAGGCCAACAAGGCCAAGCAGGCCCAGAGCCGGATCAAGGCGCTGGAGCGTATGGAAGCCATTGCGCCGGCCCATGTGGATTCGCCTTTTGAGTTCAGCTTTCCGGCGGCGGAGAAGGTGTCCAGCCCGTTGCTGACCGTGCGGGATGCGGCCGTGGGCTATGACGGCAAACCGCTGCTGGAGAATATTACCCTGAGCCTGATGCCGGGCAGTCGCGTGGGGCTGCTCGGGGTCAATGGTGCGGGCAAGTCGACATTGATTGCCATGCTGCGCGGCGAGTTGCCGTTGCTCTCCGGTGAGTGGACCCCGGGCGAGCATTTTGCGCCAGGCTATTTTGCCCAGCACCAGCTGGACGAACTCGACTCCGAGGCCAGCCCTTTCCTGCATCTGCAGCGCCTCTCACCCAACGCCAGCGATCAGCAGATCCGTAATTTTCTCGGTGGCTTTGGTTTTCACGGAGACGATGCCCTCAGCACCATCGGGCATTTCTCCGGTGGCGAAAAGGCACGACTGGCTCTGGCCATCATCGCCTGGCAGCGCCCCAATGTGCTGTTTCTGGACGAACCCACCAACCACCTGGACCTGGAGATGCGCCAGGCCCTGACCTTTGCGCTGCAGTCCTTTGAGGGCGCCATCGTGCTGGTGTCCCACGACCGCCATCTGCTGCGCAACACGGTCGACACCTTCTGGCGAGTGGCAGACGGCACCGTGCGGGAATTCGACGGGGATCTGGAGGAGTACGAACGCTGGTTGTCCGAAGCACGGGAGTCACAGAACAAAACGGCTTCTGGTACGTCCGGAAACAATGGCGGCGACCGCAAGGCCCAGCGCCGCGAACAGGCCCAGCGCCGCCAGCAGCTCAGCCCCTACCGCAAGGAAGCGGCCCGCTGCGAAAAAGAACTGGAAAAACTCAGCGCCCGCCTGCAAA
>SLIH01000238.1 GCA_007135745.1 Halomonas sp.
GAGCTCTCCGGCACGTTGCAGATGGCCAGTGCCGCACGGAAACCCGCATCCCGGGCCTGACGCAGGGCCGCAAGAGTGTCGGCGGTTTCACCGGACTGGGAAATCGTCAGGAAAAGGGTGTCGGGCTGAATCACATGTTTGCGATAGCGATACTCCGAGGCAACTTCCACACTGCACGGAATCCCCGCAAGCTCTTCGATCCAGTAGCGTGCCACCATACCGGCATGATAACTGGTGCCGCAGGCAACAATCTGGACATGACGGATATCTCCAAGCATGGCTGAAGCCTCGGTACCCAGCGCTTGTTCGAGCACGCGGGTTTGGGTGACTCGGCCTTCCAGGGTCTGCTGGATGACGGCGGGCTGCTCGTAGATCTCCTTGAGCATGAAATGGCGAAACGCGCCTTTCTCGGCGGCATCGGCACTGTGCTCAAAACGCTGTACAGGACGCTCAACCGTCTTGCCGCGCAGATCCTGAATGGTGACGGAGTCGCGGCGCACGATGGCGGTGTCGCCCTCTTCGAGGTAGATGAAACGATCAGTCACCGGCAGCAGGGCCAGAGGGTCGGAGGCGACAAAATGCTCCCCGATACCGACGCCAATAACCAGCGGGCTGCCCTGGCGAGCGACGCGAAGGCAATCGGGTTCATCAATATGCATCATGGCCAGCGCGTAGGCGCCTTCAACACGCTCTATCGCCCGGGAAAAGGCCGTGGCCAGGTCATTGCAGTTTTTATGCTCGGAGTCGATAAGGTGCGCAATCACCTCACTGTCCGTCTCCGAAGTGAAGCCGTAGCCGGCCTTTTCCAGATCCCGCTTGAGGACCTCAAAATTCTCAATGATGCCATTGTGAACCAGGGCCAGACGCTCGCCGGACATATGCGGATGAGCGTTGGCCTGGGAGGGGCGACCATGGGTGGCCCAACGGGTGTGGGCTATGCCCACCTGCCCTTCGGGTTCATTCTGTTTCAATGCTGCAGCAAGGGATGCCACCTTGCCCACCTCGCGGGTTCGCAGTATCGAGCCCTGGGGGTTCAGCACAGCAACGCCTGCCGAGTCATACCCACGGTATTCGAGACGACGTAGACCTTCCAGAAGTATGGCCTGCACATCCCTTTGCGCGACGGCTCCAACAATGCCACACATAGCTCGCTTCTCCTTGAAAAAGTCCTATCCGGTGGGTTCCGAATCCCGGGATGGCCGACGCCAGCCGCTGATGTTGCGCTGCTTCCCGCGGGCTACGGCCAATTCACCGTCGCTGACATCACGGGTGATTGTTGAACCCGCCCCTACCGTGCTTTCGGTACCCAGGGTAACCGGGGCTACCAGGGAAGTATTGGACCCTACAAAAGCGCCAGCGCCAATACGGGTATGGTGTTTGTTAACCCCATCGTAATTACAGGTGATGGTGCCCGCGCCAATGTTGACCTGCCCTTCGAGTGTGGCGTCTCCCACATAGCTGAGATGGTTGACCTTGCTCCCTGGGCCAAGGGACGCTTTCTTCGTTTCAACAAAATTACCGACCTTGGCGCCCTCAGCCAGCACGGTTCCGGGCCGCAAACGAGCGAAGGGGCCGATACGGGCATGTTCCGCAATCCGGGCACCATCTATGACGCTGTTCGCTTCAACAACCGTCCCCGAACCCAGTGCGCAGTCACGCAGAATGACATTGGGCCCGATCACGACATCATCTGCCAGGGTGACCTCGCCTTCGAGCACCACATTGATGTCCAGAAATACATCCTGGCCAGCCTGCACCTTACCACGCACATCCACACGGGAAGGGTCGGGCATGGTCACACCACCAAGCATGAGCTGCTCCACTTGCGCGCGTTGATACCAGCGTTCAAGAGCCGCCAGCTGTAAACGGTTATTGACGCCCTGAACCTCTTCCGGATCCCGTGGCTGAGCGACATCAACGCGCAGACCACTATTGGCGGCGAGTGCAATGATATCGGTAAGGTAATACTCACCCTGGGCGTTGTCTGAGGATAGTGTCGGTAGCCAGTCTTTCAGGCGCCCACCGGTAGCAGCCAACAAACCGGTATTCACTTCCCGGATCGCTTTCTGGGTATCACTGGCGTCCTTTTCTTCCACGATGGCATGAACCTCGCCACTGTCACCACGAAGAATACGCCCGTAACCGCTCGGATCCTGCATATCAACTGTGAGCAATGCCATGGTGTTGTCATCGACAACCTCCACCAGCCGCGCAAGTGTGCTGATGGAGGTCAGAGGGACATCACCGTAGAGAACCAGCACCCGGGCCTGATCAGGTATTCCCGGCAATGCCTGATCCACGGCATGCCCGGTTCCAAGTTGCTCATTCTGCATGACCCACTGAATGCCCTGGTTGGGTGTCGCCGCCCTGACCTCATCGGCTCCATGACCGATCACCACGTGAATACCCGCTGGAGAAAGCCCTTCGGCCGCTTCAATCACATGGTGCAGCAGTGGCCGCCCCGCGAGACAGTGAAGTACTTTCGGGCGCTTTGATTTCATACGCGAGCCCTGACCAGCGGCCAGGATAATAACGTGAAGCGGGGCACTCATCGTTGGCACTCCTTTTGTTCAAAACAAAGCCTATCGGTGCTCAGAAACAGGAAAACCGCATTGGACCATGCTATCAACAGCAGCACGATCAACAATGCGGTTTCC
>SLIH01000426.1 GCA_007135745.1 Halomonas sp.
CTTCCGTGGCCATGGCCCGGATGATGTCGGCGGTTTCCGGGGCCAGTCCATCACGGCTGACCTCCGCCTGTTCCTGCTGACCTTCTGCCAGGGCCTCGGCCTGCTCCTCCGCGCTCATGTCGGAGGCCCCGGCCAGAGCCGCTGTTATCAGCAGGGCGGCCGCCAGCATCCATCGGAAATGTTCCATGAAGTGCTCCTGATCAACGGACCCGGCCCAGACGTCTGGACCGGGTCATTGGAGATGTGAAGGGGCGGCCGCAGCCGCCGGTTCAGCATCGGTCAGAATTCGAGTCCGTGAGTGGGTTCCTCGCAGTCACCGCAGATCCAGGGATAGCGCCAGTTGGCTACCTTGTCCTTGCTTTCCTCGAGGTACTTGCTCCAGGGCTCGGCACGCACCGGACCTTCGGTCTCCCAGACCGCGGCGAACTGGCCATCGGGCTGGATCTCACCGATGATCACGGGCTTGTGCAGGTGATGGTTCTCTTCATCCATGCAGATCTCGAAACCGGAGGGCGAGTCCACGCACTGTCCATAGACTGCCTGGCGTACCGCATCCACGTCCGTGGTGCCGGCCTGCTTGACCGCCTGGGCCCACATGCGGATGCCGATATGGGTCGCTTCCATGGGATCATTGGTTACCCGGTCTTCGCCTCCCGGGAGGCCCTCCTGTTCAACATATTCCGCCCAGCGTGCGGTGAACTTCTCGTTCTCCGGGGTGTCGATGGACATGAAATAGTTCCAGGCGGCCAGGTGCCCGACCAGTGGGCCCGCATCCATGCCCCGGAGCTCCTCTTCACCGACAGAGGTCGCCAGTACCGGAACGTCGATGGCGTCAATGCCCTGATTGGCCAGTTCCTGATACAAGGCAACGTTGGAATCCCCGTTGACCGTGTTGATCACCGCGGTGGGGGCCTGGTTGGAGAAACTGCGGATTTCGCTCACAGCGCTCTGGAAATCACTGTGCTCGAAGGGGAAGTATTCTTCCCGAATGGCGTCGTCCTCAATGCCGTGGGCGTTCAGGAAGGCGCGGACGATGCGGTTGGTGGTGCGGGGAAAAACGTAGTCGGTACCGATCAGGTAGAACTGCTCGGCGCCACCGCCTTCTTCGCTCATCAGGTATTCCACTGCGGGAATGGTCTGCTGATTGGGGGCGGCACCGGTGTAGAAAATATTGCGCGAGGATTCCTCGCCCTCGTACTGCACCGGGTAGAACATCAGGCCGTTGAGTTCCTCGAGGACGGGAAGAACCGCCTCCCGGGACACGGAAGTCCAGGAACCGAAAATGACATCCACGTTCTCCCGCTCCAGCAGTTCCCGCCCCTGTTCGGCATAACGGGGCCAGTCGGAGGCCGGGTCCATCACCACGGGTTCCAGCTGACGGCCCAGCAGCCCCCCCCTGGTCGTTGATATCCTGGATGTCATCTTGGCAACGTCGCGCAGTGACGTTTCGCTGATGGCCATGGTCCCGGACAGTGAATGAAGGATACCCACCTTGATGGGGTCTTCTGAGGCCTGGGCATTGCTCAGACCGAAAGCGGCACTGAGTGCCAGGCAAGTCGCGCCTGCCCTTCCAATGAATCGTTGTTTCGTCATGCTCATGGCTGTCTCCTTTGCAGCATTGCGTATCCGAAGCGCAGCACTCTCAATGCATTGACCATTCCAACCCACAACAAATGTTTTATATGACAAGGACTTGGCTTGTATACAAGCCTTTTGGGTGGTGCTCGATAATGTAGGTTATGCACCGCTTTGATTCATGATTTCGGCTAAGCATCCCTTGGTTGTGCATGATGCATGAGCGAATTCGCTCAATGACCGAAAATATTTTTTAACAATAAAAACAGTAGTCTGTAATAATTTGGCGGGTTTTCTGTTTGGCAGAATGGCTTTACGCACCAATTCCGAGCAGGAAAACCAGTGAAAGATCATTGGTGGTGCAACCATGATTCACCTGGCATTAGCGAGAAAATACCCTAATGACCTGAAATAAGGAGAAAAAATATCTGTTTCCGAGTCTGGCATCCGATTTGCTGAGTCATGTTGTATACAAGATGACCTTCAATGGACCCAGACACTATGGCCACATCAATTGGATGGACAATTAACGACTGGAGCAGGGCTTATGAGCAGGGGAGCGCGCCGAGCGAGTTGCTTCAGACTCTGCTTGCAAGCCTGGATTCTGAAGACCCCGCCTGGATCTCGCTGATCTCGCCTGACGCCCTGGAGAATGAGCTGCGGCACCTGAATCAGGTCCTTGTTGAAGCAGCAGGAGGCAGGGCTCGGCTGCCTCTGTACGGCATACCCTTCGCTGTTAAGGACAACATTGATGCCGTCGGTTTTCCCACCACCGCCGCCTGCCCGGAATTTTCCTATGAGGCGATGGAGGATGCGGTGGTCGTTGCCCAGCTCAAGGCTGCGGGTGCGATCATGATCGGGAAAACCAATCTGGATCAGTTCGCCACCGGGCTGGTGGGAACGCGTTCGCCTTATGGTGCCGTGCCCAACCCATTTGATTCCGCGGTCATCGGCGGCGGTTCCAGTTCCGGTTCCGCCTCGGTTGTTGCCCGCGGGATCGTGCCGTTTGCGCTGGGCACGGATACGGCCGGATCCGGGCGCGTACCAGCGGGGCTGAGCAACATCGTGGGGCTCAAGCCA
>SLIH01000050.1 GCA_007135745.1 Halomonas sp.
AATCGCTTGAGCCTCGGCGGGTGGTCGTTCCAGTGCCCGATCCCAGTGGAATTCACAGCACCAGCCAGTAGCCGAAAGATTTGTCAGCACCGCCAGAGTCAGCTCGATGTGGGCTTCCAGAGCGCCCTCCTCGCCCAGCGCCCGCGCCAGGCGCGTTTTGACACGGCCTTTTTCGGGCCATTTGGCGAACTGAATGAGGAGGGGGGTGTTTTCAGGGGTACTGTTCATAAGGGGCTCAACTTGTTCTGACTGCTAAATGGATTGGATCAGTTGTAAGTTGCGAGTGAACTGGCAAGCCCCGCGCCATCGTGCCCTGCCCCTCCCGGTGCGGTTCATTTCATTCACCGCACCCTACAAAAAGGCCATAGGCTAAACTTTCCTTGCTCCTCGCAACTTGCAACTCGCAACTTGCTACTCATAATACCTCTCCACCAAAACCTCCGGCGCCACGCCCCGCCAGTAATCAAACCGCAGATGCCACATCAGGAAAACAGTACGCCAGGGGCCGTGTTTCTCCCAGCGACGGCTGTCGGTGATGACTTTTGAGGGAATGCAGTAGGGTCTGGCCTGTTTTTTCAGGCTTGCTGAGAGCGCCACGTCTTCCATCAGCGGGATATCCGGGAAGCCTCCGAGCGATTCAAAAGTTTGCCGGCGGACAAACTGGGCCTGGTCCCCGGTGCAGATCCCGGTCAGGCGGGAACGCCAGTTGATCAGCCAGCCAATCAGCCTGTATAGCACCCGGGAGCCGGAGAGGCGGATATCAAACCGGCCCCAGAGGGCGTCACTGGCGTGGAAGCGGGTCAGTTGCTCCAGCGCATCTTCCGGAAGGATGGTATCGGCGTGAAGAAACAGAAGGGTCTCGCCACTGGCCACCTTCGCCCCGGCATTCATCTGCCGCGCCCTGCCCCGTTCGCTGATTAACCATTTATCGCAAAGATCCTGTGCCGCTTTCTGGCTGTCGTCCTCGCTACCACCATCCACCACAATGATTTCGTGCCCCGCTTCACGAAAGCCCTGAAGCTGCGACAGGCATTGCCCTATACGTGCTGATTCGTTGAGAACCGGAATGATGATGGACAGTTGCATGGACACCTGACACAAGCCTGATGGTGAGAAAGGCACGCAATGAGTGCGTATGTTACGCGCAGCAGCGAGAAAACGGCAATTGAAGCGAAGGCGCCAGATCGCTACCATACGCAGGCTTTTCGCCCTCGTAGCTCAGCAGGATAGAGCAGCCGCCTCCTAAGCGGCAGGTCGCAGGTTCAAATCCTGCCGAGGGCGCCACATTCTCTTCCAGCTGAATTTCTTTCCTCATCTGAAGACTCGGATTGCCGTGCAGTTTTCGAGCCCAAATCGTCGCGGCGCAGAAAGGCGCCGATATGGGCAAATGCTTCTTCTCCCTCCGGCAGCATGGGCGCAAAGATGTGCCAGACATGGATCATGCCGGACCATACCGCAAGTTCAACCGGCGACCCCGCCTCCTGCGCACGAAGTGCATAGCGGCGCGCGGGATCGAGCAGCATCTCTGAATCGCTGACGTGAATGAGTGTGGGTGGCAAACCTGAAAGATCCCCCCTGGCCGGGGAGACCAACGGGCTGCACGGTGGCCGTCGGAAAGCCAGAAACACGAGCCACCAGAGTATCGGGCGTGGTATCCGTGTCAGTCGACCGAAGGCCGGTCCCAGCAGTGGATCGGTTCTGATATGCGTTTCCAGACTCCGTGCCGTGAGCGTAAGGTCAGTAGAAGGCGACAAAGCGATAACCGCATCAGGCGCCCGCAGCCCCTGATCCCGTATCCAGGTGGAGAGTACCAGGGCGTGGTTGCCACCTGCCGAGTCTCCGGCAATCGCCATGAACGTGGCGGCTTCCGGCCTCTTGGGCCCGTTTTTTAGCAGCCATTGGTAGGCGTTCTGGCAGTCCCGCAGCCCATCCAGATACCGGTGCTCCGGCATCAGGCGATAATCCAGGGCGAAGACAGCCGCATTGGCCTCCCGGGAGAGGCGATCCGTGATGGCGCGGTGGCTTTTGGGACTGCCCGCCGACCAGGCTCCACCGTGGATATAGAGCAAGCGGCGGCCGGTATTTTCCGTTCCCGGTGCCATGACCCACTCCCCTCTCGGCCCGGTTCCGGTATTCGCCTGGAATTCGGAGGCGGGCTCCAGATCGTCGCTCAGGCTGTCCATATAACGCCGCAGAACGGTTACCCGTTCCCTGCACCGCAGGCCCCGGGCCGCCCGGTTCATGCCACGAACCTTTTCCAGAACTTCCTCCTGCCCTTTCTTGAGTTCGGATGGCGGGTCGTCGACATCAAACCGTGACAGATCGCGGCCACCCATCAACCGGGTTGCGGCGAGCAGAACCGTTATCAATGCAATCAGTATCAGCCAGGCCATGAATCCAATCCCTTACGTTACGGAACCAATCAAAACCGCACTGCAACGCATACCTTACCTTTAATTCTGTCGCTACGCCTGCGCGGTTCTGGCCCGGTTCCTGCATCAATACCAACAGCTTAACCATAAACCGGCAAAAAGCTGCCAGGAGTTTGGACATGGGGATTCTGGAAGCAGCATTGAATTTTGGTGCCCGTGCGGCTCAGATTGGTGATCAGGCGAAGCAGAACCAGACGCCAGCCCAGAAGACAGAACCGG
>SLIH01000138.1 GCA_007135745.1 Halomonas sp.
GTTCACAGACCCCAGCACCAGCGCGCCAATCACACGGTCATCCATGATCAGCGGGAGTACGGCCATGCTGCGGATTCGCTCCTTCCATGCGTCCGGTATCATATTGTGATAGTGCCTGGCCGCACTGATAAGGACCGGTTCCCGACTGTTACCGGTCAGGCGCATGTAATCCACAGTCGCCATACGGATGATCAGGCTCAGGACGCCCTGCTCTTCGAGTGTCTCCTGAATGCGGTCATTGGATTCAATATCCGTCAGGATCAGCCATACCTCATCCAGCGCGAAGCGTTCGCGCACATTGTCGACCAGACAATCTACAAATCCGGCGCAGTCACGGCGCTTCATCATCTCGCTTTCAATCTCAAAAAGCGTACGCGCAATCCGTTCATTACGACGCGCCTGCTCGAGGAGCTCGTCAAGCGAAATGTTATCCGAGTACTGGCGAAAGGCTTCTGGCATGGCCGTGGTCGTTTTTGTGGTTATTCGACGACCAAAACCATATCAGTTTTCCGGGATGGCGGTAAGCCTGTGTGGCCAGACGCACATCACGTGTGCAGAAAAAGGCCGGCGCGAGGCCGGCCTTCAAATTTATTGATGGGGGTTTGGTGAGAGGTAGTTTAGGATGAACTCGTCCGCCGGGAGGCGCAGAGTCAGGTCCGTATCAGGGCTTCCGACGATAAAATCACCCAGGCCACCAAGCACATTGCCCTCCACCTCAACCTGAAGATCAATTGGCTGAACGTTGCGCAGGCTGATCTGCATTCTTCCATCATCAAGGAAAATAATCGGACCACGCATCTGAACATCCTTGAGCTCAAGACTGCGCACGTTATGCTCCAGATCTGTCAAAGGCAGATCGACTTCCATATAGGGCGCGTCCAGGTACAGGTCTAGCTCGGTCTCAAACGATAACTGGCCGCCATTATCGAAGATGAAACCGGGAATTGCCCCATCCGGAACCTCCTGGTCCCCGGCATAGCGCATTCGTTTCATCATGGGACCTGTTGGAATCATGTGATGCGCGGTGCACTCTTCTCCTGCAAGTAACAAAATTAGACAAGCAGCCCCTTCATAAACAGGCACTTCCACCCATACATCAATACCCGTGCTATAAAGCGTTGAAGGCAGTATATCTACCGGAATGCGACCATCCGGATCTGGCCGATCATGAACGGCAACGTCCAGCATGGCGGTTAAGTGGAGGAATTTTTCTTCTGGACAGATCTCGTTCGTCTGACAACCGACATTGCCCTCTTCAACCAGAGCACTTTCGGTTTCCTCTACGTCAATCAGCCCGGAATTGCGGACCGCCCCCAGAATCCCGCCTCCAATCTCCGGATAATCCGGCTCTTCCACATCCTGCAGCACCAGATCCGCGTTGGCGTCGGCGGCGGGGAGGTAACGCAGAGGCGTCAGCGCCTTGCTGGTCTTCTCACCCCCGCGAAAAACGTTCACCAGATCCGGCCCGCCGGCGGTGCGATCCGTTTCAGGACGCAGAGTCTGGCTCAGGAACCGAGTCTGCAAGGGGTTGCCGGCTTCAGATTCTATCGGGTGACCCGACGCATCGGATCGCAGACCATAACGATACAGGGTGCCCTCTTCCCAGGGTTTCAGGGGATCAATCCGCAGCTCCCGAGGGGCGCTTTCCATACGCCAGTCATCGAAGGCCTCCCAGGTTCCATCGCGGAAGACTTCCATGTAGACAGAGTCGCGCGTGAAGCTGGCCTGATTCATGTTCTGGGAGAAGCGAACCACAATGGGGCGATCCGCCGGGTGTTCGGTTATCGGCAGCCGCTCGTCGTCCGCCTTGCCTCCGGCACAGCGCCCCTGATGAGCGGGCTCGGCAGATGTATCCATATCCGTCTTTGCACAGGGATATCCCGGCAGTGTGGTCAGCGGCAGGGGAGACTGCGCCTCGGTGGTTCCCGGTAATGTGGGCGCCAGCCGGAATGTCTGCGACTCCGTTGACACCCCATGACCGGCGAGATCCGTCAATTGCTTGCCTTCACTGAGCGTCAGCCGGTATTCCGGCCCGTGGGCCAGGGGTTCATCGGGTCGAATCGTCAGCACCGATCCATTGAGCTCCAGACGCGTATCAAACTGCCGAACCGTCTCTCCTTCGACAATTTCTTCCAGCATCACCGATTCATGATTGACCGTTTCCGGCAGCAGAGGCTCGGAAAAGTGCACCGTCAGGTCATCCCCGGGACGCAGCTTATCCTGGTGATCGCCAGACTCACCGCAGTTCTCGTTACAGGGCAACCAACTTTTAATGAAAGGCGCCTGGGTATCGGCGAAATTGTCCGGATGGGGGATCCCGTCATCATCGGCGAACCCTTCAAGACGGAAAGAGATCAGACCGCTGGCCGTGTCGACACCGAGAACGTCCGGCTCGATCACACCGGTCGCCTCAATCGTCATTCGACCTTCCTCCACACTGACACGCCCCACCAGGGGCACGTGCAGAAGCTGCTGGGCGAAGGAGGCGTTGGCAATGGGATCTTCGGTGTTGAGCGCCAGATCCAGGTAAAGCTCAATCAGTTTGCTCTGATCCTCGGCATAGGGGTTGTCCATGAGGTAGCCGGACCCATCAGAGAGGAAACGCACATCGATGTCACCCGATGAAAAACCGGCAGGCGCCACGCCGCCA
>SLIH01000339.1 GCA_007135745.1 Halomonas sp.
CAAAGCGGCCGGCGATCCGGATATTCAGTGTTTTCCCGTCGTCCGAACGGTCTGTAGTAATCGACATTTCACCCCCTGTGGCAAGTCTCCGAATCGCTCCCCTAGAGGATAGCGTAACGACATTGTTTGTCACCACTATTTACGTCTGCGCGCGAATTGCTGGCTTGCTGCCTCATCGAGCGCCTTCTGTTCACGCCTGTCATCTTCCCGGCGCTCCCTCTCACGGCATGTTTCTATGAAACGCGCCATTCCCTCACGCCGTTCCCAGGCCTTCTGCCATTGCTCGCGCGCCTGCTCAAAATCACGACGGGCCTTTTCAATCTGCCGGTACTGGCCGGCTATGGCCTGGCCAAGCTGGCTGATAAATGCATGCCCCGTCTGAAGACGGGAAACTGGAATAGGTCCGGTCGCGCCGTCATTACGGAGCTGATCCTGATACTCCCCCTGGTATCGCTCCAGTTGCGACAGGCGATCAGTCTGTTGTCTCAGCAGCTCCTGTGCTGCCTGAAACTGCTCAAGTGCCGCCTGCTCCCGACGCTGCTCCAGCTCAAGTACCACCTTCAGCCGTTCTGATTGACGTGCCACCAGTGAATCACTCCTGCTACCGCCTTACAATGGGCATCGTGCGCCAGCGGCGAATTCGCCCGTCATCCCCGCTCTGCCCTGCCGGAATCGCCGGCCGTTTCCGCACCCTGTCGCGCTGCTCCCGGGCTGCCGTCATCCATCAGTTCCGCAAGCCGCTGAGTAGCCACCTTGTAGCTGGCGCTCTCATTGAGTCCCTGCTGAAGGAATTGTCTCATGGCCGGCATCTTATCAATAGCTGTATCGGTCTCCGGATCGGAACCTTTCTGATAGGCGCCCACACTGATCAGATCCCGTGCCTGCTGGTAACGTGAATAAAGCTGTTTGAATCGCTGCGCCTGGCGCAAATGGTCTTCCGACACCAGATGCGGCATAACCCGACTGACAGAGCCCTCGATGTCTATCGCCGGATAATGCCCCTCCTCGGCCAGGCGGCGGGAGAGCACAAGGTGGCCATCCAGGATCGCCCGCGCGGCATCCGCGATCGGATCCTGCTGATCATCGCCTTCCGTGAGAACCGTGTAAAAGGCGGTAATGGACCCGCCTTCCTTCTCGCCATTGCCGGCGCGCTCCACCAACTGCGGAATGCGGGCAAACACCGATGGCGGATACCCCTTGGTGGCGGGTGGCTCGCCAATGGCCAGGGCGATTTCACGCTGGGCCTGGGCATAGCGTGTCAGGGAATCCATCAGCAGCAGTACTTTTTTCCCTCGATCCCGAAAATACTCGGCAATCCGCGTTGTCAGCATCGCCGCACGAAGGCGCATCAGGGGTGAATCATCCGCCGGCGCGGCAACCACCACAGACCGGGAAAGGCCTTCCTCACCCAGAATCTCCTCGATAAATTCCTTTACCTCCCGCCCCCGCTCGCCAATCAGCCCGACCACGGTGATATCGGCATCGGTAAAACGGGTCATCATGCCCATCAGCACACTTTTCCCCACGCCACTGCCGGCGAAAAGCCCGAGCCGCTGGCCCTGCCCGACGGTGTTGAGTGCATTGATGGAACGAATTCCAACATCCATGCGCTGACGGATAGGTGCTCGATTCAAAGGATTGATCACGGGACTGGAGAAGGGAACGGAATGTGTGGATTCGAGGGCGCCGCGTCCATCCAGCGGTTCTCCGGAGCCGTTGATGACACGGCCCAGAAGCCCCTCCCCCACGGGAACACGACTCGCACTTGCCAGAGGAACAACAAGGGCGCCAGGGCGCAGACCACTGATGGCGCTCAGGGGCATCAGATAGACACGTTCCTGCTCAAAGCCGACCACTTCTGCCTCAACTGTCGGCCGATCCTCCGAGCGGATCAGACAGCGATCACCGACTTCCATGGGGCAGCCCACGCACTCCAGGGTCAGCCCCACCATGCGCGTCAGTCGACCGGCCAGCTCGGGTTCAGTCTGCTGCGGAACCGAATCAACAAATGCCTCCAGGCGCTCAGAGAGCCCCATGTCACTCCTCCCCGCTGCCAGGAGCTTGATCGTGCGGTGCTTTACCTGTGTTTTCCGAGGAATCCGCGCCAGCCGGTTCGTGACCCGCAGGCTCAATGTCGGCATCCGGCGACTCAAGAACGTCGCGGTGGTAATCGCTCAACTCACCCATTACCGCATCCAGCTCACCGTGTTCACCCGAATCACCGCTGCCCATCTGCTGATCCAGCATGTGCTGGACCGTCTTCTGGAAACGCTTCTCCACCGTAAAGTCAACGAGGGAATGGGTGTTCTCCACCACGCAACCGCCGGCATGGATGTTTTCGTCGCCGATGACCCGTGTTTCCTGTTCGTGGGTCGTTGCGGCAGCCTGAACCGCTTCCAGATCCACCGGATTGACACGGATACTGACCTGCTCCTCCGCACCAGGCAGGGCGTGCAGGGCTTCTTTCACCAGCGTAGCCACCTGATCACTCTGAATACTCAGCTCCCGCCTTACCACGGCTCGGGTCAACGCCATAACCAGGTTGAGCAGCGCGGCTTCAGTGGCTTCCTCCTGTTGCTCAATGGGCTTCAGAAGTGCCCCCATCAACTTCTCCAGGCTTTCCTGCTGTTGCCGGATGGCTTCCCGC
>SLIH01000277.1 GCA_007135745.1 Halomonas sp.
AAAATGAAAGCCACGGCATTGCCGTGGGGGCATACGGACATATCTACCGTACACTTGATGGGGGGGAGAGCTGGAACACTCATCTGGGCTCCATTGAGAATTCCAGCCGTTATCACCTGAACAGCATCGATCAGACCCGCGAGGGCGTGCTTTTCATCGCTGCGGAATCAGGGGTTGTTTTCCGTTCAGACGACAATGGCGACAGCTGGGAAACTCTGGAAACCCCCTATACGGGTTCGTTTTTCGGGGTGGTCGGTGGATCTGAAGGCAAGGACATACTCGCCTTCGGTCTGCGCGGCAACATCTTCCGCTCCAGTGACCAGGGCAGCACCTGGGAGAGCGTTGATTCAGGGACTTCCCGGACACTTAATTCCGGTTTCAGCACCGAGGCAGGAGAGGTGGCCATTGTTGGCAATGAGGGTGCCGTACTCTACAGCGATGATGGAGGGCGGAGCTTCAGTGAACACATCCGTGCCAGTCGGCATTCATATGTGGGTGTAGCCATAGTGCCCGATGGTGGGCTGGTTCTGGTGGGAGAGCGCGGCGCTCTTAAAACAGACAGCCGCGGCCGGGACCTGCTCCTGTAAGGCTGCACGATTTCCCTTTCTAAAACGGTTAGAAATGTCTGGACAAGAGGACAACTGAATGTCTAACGGGAATGAATCCCAGGGTCAGCGTAAGTACCCTTCTCCGGGGGCGGAACCCCTGGTGGAACGACTGATTTTCAACAATCGGGCTCTCATCCTGGCGGTGCTGCTCATTACCACGCTTTTTCTTGGCTACAACGCGGTAAAGATTGAGCCCGATGCCAGTTTTGAGCGGATGATACCGCTCGAACACCCTTATGTCGTCAACATGATGGAACACCGGGATGACCTGGAGAATCTCGGTAATTTCGTGCGTATCGCCGTCCATCACAAGGAAGGCGACATCTTTGACGCGGACTACATGCAGACCCTGCAGGAGATCAACGATGAGGTCTTCTTCCTCAGTGGTGTTGATCGCTCCGGGTTGCGTTCGCTCTGGACTTCAAATGTACGTTGGCAGGAAGTCACCGAGGAAGGTTTTCAGGGCGGCACAGTTATTCCGGATAACTACGATGGCTCGCCCGAGACGCTGGAGCAACTAAGGGACAACGTGCTGCGCTCTGGTGAGATTGGCGCACTGGTAGGAGATGATTTCCGCTCCTCCATTATTTTTGCGCCGCTCTACGACCATGATCCGGAGACTGGCGAGCCGCTTGACTACGGAGCATTCTCTCGTGCACTGGAAGAGAATATTCGCCAGAAGTACGAGGAGCAGAACCCGAATATCGACATCAAGATTGTCGGCTTCGCAAAACTGGTCGGTGATCTGATCGAAGGGATTCAGTCCGTTGCATTCTTTGCCCTGATTACCATCGTCCTGACATCGGTTTTCCTCTACTGGTACTCGCGCTGTATCACGGGAACCATTGTCCCGGTGGTCACCTCCATAGTGGCGGTGTTCTGGCAGTTGGGTATATTGCGACTGCTCGGCTATGGCCTGGACCCCTATTCGGTTCTTGTTCCATTCCTTGTGTTCGCCATCGGTATCAGTCACGGCGTGCAGGTGGTCAACTCCATGGCGATTGAGGGGGGTAAAGGCTTTGATGCCATGACCAGTGCCCGTCTGGCCTTCCGGGCCCTGTACATACCCGGGATCGTGGCACTGGTGAGTGACGCCTTCGGCTTCCTGACGCTGCTGTTTATTGAAATCGAGGTAATTCGGGATCTGGCGGTAGCGGCGGGTATCGGTGTGGCCGTCATCATCCTGACCAACCTGGTGCTTCATCCGCTCATCATGTCCTACTTCGGGATATCGAATAACGGAATAAAGCATGTGCAGAAGCACAGCGGCAAGGCCGATCGAAAATGGCGTCTGATGTCGTACTTTGCCCATCCGGGCGTGGCCCCCATTTCCCTCCTGGTGGCAGTGCTTGGGTTGGGCGTAGGCCTCTACCTGGCGCAGGGCCTTGCGGTAGGGGACCTCGACGAGGGTGCGCCGGAGCTCAGGCCGGACAGTCGCTACAATCTGGATAATCGCTACATTGTCGAGAACTACAGTCAGTCGGCTGACGTTCTTGTGACCATGGTCAAAACACCGCCGGAAGGTTGTAGCAAGTATGATGTACTGCGGGCGATGGACCGGCTGGACTGGCGCCTGAAGAATACAGATGGTGTGGATTCTTCCGTCTCTCTGGTGAATGTGTCCAAGATTGTTACCCGTGCCCTGAGTGAGGGTAACTGGAACTGGCACGCACTGCTGCGTAACCAGACCATTATCAACGCCACTATCCGTCAAGCCCCCAGCGGACTGATCAACACCGATTGCAGTCTGACGCCGATGATGACCTTCCTTGAAGATCATAAGGCGGACACGTTGAAGCGGGTGACCGCGGAAGTAGAGGCCTTTGCGGAGGAGCACAACGAGGAAGGGCGCTTTGAGTTCCTCCTGGGTGCCGGTAATGCGGGTATCGAAGCCGCCACCAACGAAGTGATCTCGGGTGCCAAGAACATCATGCTGTTGCTGGTTTACTCGGTGGTTGCCTTCCTGTGTCTGCTCACCTTCCGGTCCATTATGGCGGTACTCTGTGTGGTTCTGCCGCTGGGTCTGACCTCTGTACTG
>SLIH01000332.1 GCA_007135745.1 Halomonas sp.
CCCATGGGCGTTCCCCATTGCGTGCAGGCATCCTCATACAACCAATCCAGGGCACCCTGGATGCAGACATCGGCAAGCTCCGACGTGGCGCCGGATGTTTCCTCAAAATCCGCTCCGCCAAGCAGATCCCGCCAGATGATCCGAAACATATGGCGACCCCGGAAGCGCCGCACCCGGGCCATCAGATCATCTTCGCTCTCAATACCCTGAGCCTCCTGATCCCAATCCAACTGGATATCGCCGCGGGACCAGCCCGTATCAAGCCCACCGGAGGTCAGCATCGGCAGGATCACAGTCCCATGACGGATAAGCTGATCGGCAAGAAAATCGCTCCGGGCCAACGCCTGGACTACCTCCTGTTGATGACTCGCGACCCACTCTCTTAGTTCCTTCGGGCTTTCCGAGCCAAGATTCTCCCAGGCTGTGCATACAGGCTCGTGAAGAGCCTCTGGGATTTCAGCAAGCAGTTGCTCGTCCAGATTCAGCATCATTGCAAAGCATCCTTATGCGAATATCACAACCGGCGGGTTACGGGCACCCCAAACCGAGCCCCAGTGTAACCGAAAGCCAAGCGCTTACACCCGACCCTATAGAAGCGGAACACAGTGACCGCAAATCGCATCATGGAAACAAACTTCATGTAACATCAGCGTTTCCAGTTGCACTCAACTGAATAACCAAAAGAGACGGGAGAAATCATGAAGGCCAGACAACCTCGAACGGTGATTGCACTCGCCGCCGCCCTTTGCGCCAGCAGTGGAAGCGCCTGGGCCTACCCGGAATTTGATGTGCGGGGGCGAGCCCATATGGACCTGGCATTCCATGATGAAGACAAAACCCCGCTGGACGACGGTGTGCTCCTGCGCCGTGCCCGCATGGGAATCGACGGACGGATTGATGCCCACTGGGATTTCCGGATCGAGTATGACTTTTCCGAAGACGACATTAATGCCCAGGAAGTGCGCCTACGCCGGTCGCTACCCGTGGGGCGTTTCGTTATCGGTCACCTCAAGGTCCCCATGGGACTCAACCAGATCACCAGTTCAAACAATGTCTCCCTGATCGAACGTTCCACGGTCAGCAATGTTATTCCTGACTCCTACCGGATGGGGCTCGGCTACCAGATGTCGGAAGGCCCCCTGGTGTTGCAGACTTTGGGCTATACCCGAGCGCAAGGTGAAGATCAGGAAGGTAATTCACCCTTTGGCGTGGCCGCACGCAGCGTATTCAACCCGCTGCACAGCGGTGGCGAAATGATTCACCTCGGGGCTTCGGTGGCCTATGAGGACCGGGGAGATCAAAGCACGCTGCGTTTCCGCGATCGGCCCGAAGCACGCCCCGCGGGTGTGCGACTGATCGACACCGGGGACACCGGCGTCGATAGCCAGGGCGACCCAATCAACAATACGGCCATCCGGGATGCCAGGAGCACCCTGAAATACGGCCTGGAGCTTGCCTATCAGAACGGACCTTTCTCAGTGGAAGCGGAGTACCTTTCCGTGGACATTGATCGCCGCAACAACCCTGACCCAACCTTTGACGGCTTTCATGTTCAGGCCAGCTATGTGCTGACCGGAGAATCCCGCGGATACAATGCTGGCGCCTTTGGTGGCATTACGCCTGCCGGCCCCGGTGGGGCCTGGGAAGTAGCAGCCCGTTTCAGCGAGATGGATCTGAGCGATTCCGGGGTGTCAGGTGGTAAACAGGAGAACCTGACCCTGGGCCTGAATCATTATGTGAACGCAAACCTGCGTTTCATGACCAACCTGATCCGGAGTGATATTGGAGGAGGCATATCGGGCGACGAGACCGTCAATATCGCACTTTTCCGGGCCGCCTATCATTTCTGAGGCAACGAGCCCGTTTGAGACTGCAAGCCCCGGCCAAAGCCGGGGCCTTCGGACAGCACCACTTCAGCAGCTTGTGGATCAGAACCTGTATTCCATCCGGATCTGCGCAATTCCCATGGTCTCTTCATCAACCGCTACCGGATCCTGACCTTCAAGCAGAACCACCTCACCCCCATCGTCCACATCCACCCAATTCAGGTTGGCCATGAATCGCAGATTGGCGTTGGCATACCAGTTGACGCCAAGACTCATAATGTTCTGGACGCCCTGTCGCACATTGCGCTCATCCAGGTTGAGGTTACTGAATCGCAGCGTGGCCTCCCAGGCTCCGAGGCGACTACGAGGCTCGATTCCCCGGAGAGCACCGGCGGAATACTCCCGGGCCTCACCAGTCAATACATACCCTGTCTGGATGTAGAAACCACTGAACGAGGGGTCGTCGGTTTCCCGGCTCTTAAGCGAGGCAAACTGGTACTCCGCCTGGGCTGAAAAAGGCCCGCTGACCATGGCCAGCTCCAGCCCTGCGCTGAGAACCTGGCTGGCATCATCCAGCCCAACCTGCATCAACTGAAAATCCCCGGCGCGGGATTCCGGAAAGGCCCCTTGCGTTGCGCCTTCGTCCTGTCGGTCTTCATAGGCAGCGGAAAGGCCGATATGAAGCAGCTCACCTGGCCAGTTAAAGGGGGACCAGACTCCACGCAGCGCGACACCAATGGGTGCATTCCCCACCGTATCGTCGCCCAGGGCACGACTATAGCCCATGGCCTGGGCCGTGAAAAAGCGGTTGTGAAAGCC
>SLIH01000219.1 GCA_007135745.1 Halomonas sp.
AGGCAGACCAGGAAGCCCCGAGGGATGGCACGCTCAATGCCCCCGTCGATGACCCGGAGGACGACTCCGCCGCTCTGGTGAAGGCACTCAATCAGCTCGACGGATTCTCCACCATTGCGCCCTGGCGAATGGAATTCACTGGCGCGGTCGATCCCGAATCACTGATCGCTGGAGAAACCGTCAGAATCTTCAAGGGTATTACCGACGACAGCACATACCCTGGCCGCACACACCCAAACGCCATAGGTCGTGAGCTGGAGCCAGAGAAAGATTTCCGCCTCCAATACGATGCTCTGACGCATGAACTGCTGATCATTCCCACAAGACCACTTGCCTTCGACACCACCTACACAGCGGTGATCACAAAGGGGATCAAGGACGAGGAGGGTTTGCGCCTGAGCGCCCCACTCCAGTGGTCCATCGCGCGCGGTGACTCATTGCTGGATAAATGCGAAGACCAGGAGCGTTCCGACTCTGCCCTGCTCCAATGCACCACCAATCCGGCACTGGCCCCTGTCGTTGCCGACAGCCGCTTCGAGCTGGAAAAGGACGACATGCTGCTCGCCTGGGGTGTCACCACACAACGTCGGGATGTCACATTTACCGCCCTGGCAGGTGAGATCACATCCAATGCGCACGCGACACCAGAGTATGATGAGCAGGTCAAATGCACCCAGCCGCTGTGCCTGCTGGACGTGGAAAATATACCCGGGCACTGGGCCATTAACCCGGACAACTTCACCACGCCGGATGGCAAGGCGCGAATGTGGCCAGGCACACTGCAGCTCACCTCAATGCTCGACGAGGCGGAAGATGCAAATTATGACGGCGATCCTGCAACAGACAACGCTGTGTTGAGTGCCCGCTGGGATTGCGAATCCACTTCCTGCAACAATGACCAGGCGCGAGGGCTTCTATACGATAATGACGTTGAGTTACCACAAGCCAAATCCCGCCAGACCGTGCCGGTGATTCTCGCGACACCGGACCCCGAAGCAGAGGGTGTTCCGGAGCCACCGGAAGGAGGCTACCCGCTGGTTATCTTCCAGCACGCCATCCAACAGGATCGCACCAACGCGCTGGCCCTTGCGGATGAGTTGGCCACCCGTGGCATTTCCGTCATCGCAATTGATATGCCCCTTCATGGACTGGTATTGAACCAACTGGGCTCGGACTCTCGCGGCGCCCTGCACGCCACCAGCCTCAACAACAGCCTTAAGCAGGCTGACATAGAGAATGCCCTGCCCCTCATGATGGAGCGCACCCAGTACCTGGATCTGGTGGATGCCGACGACAATGACACAAGCGACGGCATGATCGACCCATCCGGAACTCATTTCCTCAACCCGGCCGAACCCCTCAATCAACGGGATCTTCTGCGCCAGGGCGCGGCCGATCTGGTGGCACTCGCCCACTACCTTCGCAGCGGTCAATTCCAGCAATGCGGTGCCGATAACGGGAGCTCCCCGGATGTTCATTGCGACCAGCTGAGCAGCCTCCGCGAGGCATTGCTGGACACTGACAGCATGCATTTTGCCGGCCACTCCCTTGGCAATCTGGTAGCGGCACCCTTTCTCGCCTACGACCGCGAGATCCGATCGCTTGCCATGCTTGCCCCCCTTGCCGGCGTCATGGAAACACTGAAACACTCCGATACCATTGGGCCACTGCTTGATGAGGGTCTGGCCGAATCCGGCGTCGAACCCGGAAGCGAAGATTACTTCCGCTTCTTCGCGGTTGTGCAGGCTGCAGTGGACCCGGTTGACCCCCTCAACCTGGCCGACGCACTGGCTACCAACGCCACCGATGAACCACGGCCGATCTACCTGTCCCAGATTGTCGGCAATGACGGCAGCGATGGCCCATTCGTAAGCCCGCCTGACCTGGTCCTGCCGCCGCAAGCGGGCAGTCACGCACCCCTGGCCGGCAGCACACCACTGGCAAACACACTTAATCTGGATTTCCTTCCGGCCGATACAACACCCTACGGACTTGAAACCATCACGCCACCAACCCGCGAGGACGGTACGACCCCAGAACACCTTCAGGTTGCGGTGTCATTCCTCTACGGCGCTCACGCGTCGCCGCTGATTGCGGAAACCGAGACCGAGGATCCTCGGCGTGACGACGGTGATGCCATGGTCATGCTCCCCAGAGGCGAGGAAGCCCATGAGGAGATGCAGCGCCAGCTGGGCGATTTCTTCGAGGACAGCAGAGAAATGCAGATCGATACCCGACTTGTCCGCATAGAAGACAACTGATACCCGATTTCAGACTTCGAAAACCAAGGAAACCAAACAATGTCAGGACGACCGTCTACGTTATTCTGTGGCCGCTTGATCAGCGGAACCATCCTGTTTGTTGTCTCCCCGGCCCTATCTGCGGCGGGGCTCGAATTGACGCAGCATGGTGTCAAGGAAATGGGGCACGGCTATGCGGGCACCGCCACGCTGCTCGAAGACAGCTCCGCCGTTGCCCACAATCCGGCGGGCCTGATTCGCCTGGACGGTGTCCAGACCAGTGCCGGGGTCAGCGCCATCTATGCCGATATTCGCTATGAAGCCGAAGTACAGCGGGAAAAGATCGAAAACCGTTATGGCCTTGAGCCCACGACTGTAAGCGGCCCGGGAAGGGCCCGCAGTC
>SLIH01000225.1 GCA_007135745.1 Halomonas sp.
AGCATGCCAGAAAGGGCATCGGAACCCTGGCGGAAAGAAGCCAGGAGATCGGCATGGTCCTTGATGTCATCAACGAGATAGCGGAACAGACCAACCTCCTTGCACTGAATGCTGCCATCGAGGCGGCCCGCGCCGGCGAAGCCGGACGTGGCTTCGCGGTGGTCGCAGACGAAGTCCGTGCCCTTGCCCAGCGCACCCACGACTCCACCAGCCGCATCACGGAAATCATCCAGGGGCTGCGCAGTGAAACTGACAATGTGGTCCATGTGATCGATGAGGGTGTGAACCGATCAGACTCCGCTGTGGCAGAAGCGACACAGGTGGATGAGGTTCTTGCCAGCTCGCTGGAAAAAGTCAACATTATCACTGAGCACGTACATGAAGTGGCCAGTGCAATGGAAGAGCAGGCGACGTTGAATGAACAGGTATCACAGCAGGCTCGCGGACTGCGGGAATTGGGGGATCAGTCGGTAGATGACAGTGATGCCGCCATGGTTCAGGCGGATCGCCTGTCCGCACGCGTTCAGGACACCCATGGGCTGACCGACCATTTCCTTCAGATGCTGACCGCCCAATCCAGCAAAAACAAAAAGGACCCGATGGAAGCAATAAACATCAGTGCTCCGGCGCAGCCATCGAACAGGGGCGAAACGCTGTCGGCGAAATTATCGAAAGCCCCAACCTGAAGGATTCGGGTGTGCCTTTTTCTGTTGCAGAAAAATCAGCCCGGCAATACAGCGTACGATCAGCCAGATCACGGCCAGTGACACCAGGGCGGCTCCCACAGCGGTGGAGACATACAGGAGAACAGAAACGCCAAGCAGCACCCCTGCCAGCGCCGCCAGCATGGTACGTATCTGGTAGCGGTGATGGGACTGCTGCCAGGGCTCGGCCTCATCATAATTCAGCCAGGCCATAAGCAATCCGAGCAGCGCGGTGACCGGAATCAACAGGCTCGCCAGAAAGAGGACATAAACCACCAACGCCCAACTGGTGGAACGCTGCATAAGACTTTTTCCAGGCTTGTTCATCAGAGTCTCCCTCAGGCGGGTTCCAGGGGGGCGTAAGCCAGAACCAGCCACTTGGCACCGTCGGCGAAATTCACCTGAACCCGCGCATGGGCACCCGCACCCTCGGCATTCATGACCACCCCTTCACCGAATTTGGGATGAATCACGCGCTGGCCGAGCTGAAAGCCGGCCGCGCTTTCCTGCTGGGGGGCCGAACTGGCCTGCATCAGCGCGGGCCGGGAGATGCTGTTACGCAGCCGTACCTCACGCAGGTATTCATCCGGGATCTCGCGAATGAAACGCGAGGGTGCATTGAAGCGCTCCTGGCCGTAGAGCCTTCGCGCCTCGGCGAAGGTCAACACCAGCTTGCGCATGGCCCGGGTCATGCCCACATAGGCCAGGCGCCGTTCTTCCTCCAGTCGCCCGGGCTCCTCGGCGGACATGCTGTGGGGAAAGAGGCCTTCTTCCATGCCGGCCAGGAAAACCAGGGGGAATTCCAACCCCTTGGCGGAATGCAGGGTCATGAGCTGGACACTGTCCTGATCTTCATCGGCCTGGGCCTCACCGGCATCCAGCGCTGCCTGGGCCACGAATTCAGCCAGCGGATTCTCGTCGCCCTCAACCCGGAACTCTCGGGTGGCGCCCACCAGCTCATCCAGGTTTTCCACCCGGGCCTGGCCCTTCTCCCCCTTTTCGCTGGCGTGGTAGTCACGCAGGCCGGTGTCGCGCACGGCCCGTTCGGCCAGGGCGTGCAGAGGAAGGTCGGCGGAACCCTCATCGAGCGTTTCGATCAGCTCGACAAAGGCCCCCAGCCCCGTTCGAGCCTTGCCCCGCAACAGATCATGGGCCAGCAGATTGACCGTGGCCTGCCACAGGGAAACGCCTTCCCGTGACGCCGCCTCGCGCACGGTCGCCAGTGTCTTGGCGCCGATGCCCCGGGTGGGAACATTGACCACGCGTTCAAAGGCCGCGTCATCGTGGCGGTAATGCACCAGACGCAGATAGGCCAGGGCGTTGCGGATCTCCTGGCGGTCATAGAAGCGCAGGCCGCCATAGACCCGATAGGGAATGCCCTGGTTCAGCAGGGCTTCCTCAATGACCCGTGATTGGGCATTGGAGCGATAGAGCACGGCGCAATCACTGCGGGCATTGCCCTGCCCGGCCCAGGCGCTGATGGTGTCGGCAATGTAGTTGGCTTCGTCACGCTCATTGAAGGCCGAGTATAGATCGATGGCTTCGCCGGTTTCCCCGTCAGTCCAGAGATCCTTACCCAGGCGCCCCTGATTGTGCGCAATAACCGCGTTGGCGGCATTGAGAATCGTCTGGGTCGAGCGGTAGTTCTGCTCCAGACGCACCACCCGGCTGCCACCGAAATCGCTCTGGAACTGCTGAATATTCTCCACCCGCGCACCACGCCAGCCATAGATGGACTGGTCGTCGTCACCGACGATGGTCAGCGGCACCCGGTCGCCGCTGAGCACCCGCAGCCAGGCATACTGCACGGCATTGGTGTCCTGAAATTCATCCACCAGCATATGGCGGAAACGGCTCTGGTAATGACTGCGCAGCTCCGGCTTCTCCAGCCAGAGTTCGTGTGAGCGCAGCAGCAATTCGCCGAAATCCACCAGGCC
>SLIH01000338.1 GCA_007135745.1 Halomonas sp.
CGGGCCAGATAGCGCTGCCGATCATCACCCTTCAGCTCACTGAGTGATTGCCCTTCAAATATCACCTCACCCTGGGTGGGCAGGTGCAGGCCCAGCAAGGTCTTGGCCAGAGAGCTTTTGCCGCAGCCACTTTCCCCGACAAAAGCCACGGATTCACCGCGCCGGAGCTCAAAGTCGACGCCGTCCACGGCACGGACTGAGCCAACACGGAGAAAGCCCCACTGGCGCAGCTCAAACCAGGTATGCAGATCCTTGGCCTGCAGCAGTGTGTCACCGGTACTCATGAACGGCCCTCCCCATCTTCATAGAGCCAGCAGCGCACGCGCCGGCGTTCGCCCAACCGAAACGGTTTCGGGTCCTTGCCACAGCGATCAAAGCGCGAGGGGCAACGCTCGGCAAAGCGACAGCCGGTGGGTGGGTTGATCAGATCCGGCGGTTCCCCGGGGATGTGAGTCGGCGCCTCGGACTGGTGCAGGCGTGGCACGCTGTCCATCAGCATTTTCGAGTACGGATGGGCGGGTTCATGAAAGAATTCCCGGGCATCACTGACCTCGACAATCTGTCCGGCATACATCAGTGCCACCCGGTCCGCCAGTTCGCTGGAGGTGGCTACGTCATGGGTGATCAGCATGAAGCTGGTGCCCTCGTCTCGCTTGATGCGCTTGAGCACATTCATGATGGCGGCCTGCGTGAGTACATCCAACGCCGAGGTGGGCTCATCCAGGATGACCAGATCCGGCTCCGTCACCAGGGCCATGGCCAGCACCACCCGTTGGCGCATGCCGCCGGAGAGCTCGAAGGGATAACGTTGCATGAAGTCCGTTGACACCCCAACCTTGCGGAAGGTCTCCGCGACCCGCTCCATGGCCCTGTCCTTGCGCCAGCCCCGATGGACTCGCAGGGGTTCGGCCACCTGCTCTCCCACCCGGACCACCGGATTGAGGGCGTTCATGGCCGCCTGCATAACCAGCGCGACCCGGTTCCACTGAACGTCCTTGCGAAAGCGCTCATCGCTGAACTGCATGACGTCGGTGTCGCCCAGCATGACCTGGCCACCGAAATGGGCGATATTGCGTGGCAACAGCCGCATCAGGGCCTTGGCCAGGGAACTCTTGCCGGAGCCGGATTCACCCAGCACCACCAGGGCCTCATTGCGGCGGATATCGAAACTCACACCATCCACGGCCCGGGCAACACCCCGACGGGTTTTGTAATGAAGGGTCAGATCTTTGACCTTGAGCAATGTTTCCGGGGTTCCCATTACTGCGTCCTCAGCCTCGGGTTGAACACACGATCGAGGGCGAAGCCAAACATGGCAAAACCCAGCCCCGTCAGCATCAGAAGAACCGCCGGGGAAACCACCCAGTAATAGAAGCCGTTATAGAGCGCGCTCTGCTCCTGGGCGTCATTCAGCACCTTACCCCAGGTGGGCAGCACCGGATCCCCCAGCCCCAGAACAGCCAGAGAGGCTTCCAGGAAGACGAACGTCGGAATCAGGGTGACGAAAGTCGGGATCAGCACCGGCAGAATCCGCGGAATCATGTAGCGCATGATGATACGGGCATTACCTGCCCCATAGGCCCGGGCCGCTTCAATGTAGGGCGCCTCGCGAATGGGCAGGAGCATGGCGCGGTATGTTTTGATCCCCGCGCTGAATATGCCCAGTACGATGACGACCCCCAGCATCAGCCAGATGCTCGTCGAGTACAGGGTGCCGACCATGACCAGTATGGGCAGCATGGGCAGAATGATGTTGACCTCGGTGAGGCGCTGAATAGTGGCGTCAATCAGCCCCCCGAACCAGACCCCGGTGGCGGCGATGATCAGGGTGGTGATGGTGGTGCCAACTGCAGCCAGCAGGCCGAAGGCCAATGCCACCGGCGTGCCCCAGAGCAGCGCCACCATCAGGTCGCGGCGCTGGTAATCCGTTCCGGCAATGCCATGGACCCGGCCATAGACGGCAAGATCCGCCTCCAGGCTGGCTTCTTCATCAAAGAAGATGGCGTCGATGGTCAGCCGGTATTCGCCCTGCTCTACCTCCGGTGCTTCGGGGTCACTGCCCGCCGCGAACAGCCCCACATGGGGGACCATCCCCAGCCGGCCCTCCAGCGAGCGATTCTGGCTGATGGAGACACGATCCTCCTGCGCCACGCGCTGTCCGCCCAGAGCAATGGTTTCCCCGGAAGGGGTATGCCAGTTCAGGCGCACAAAGGCTTCCCGGGGGCTGTCGAGGGCCTTCAGAAAGAGGTTGATCTCACTGGGGAATTCCGCGCTCCCATACCTGAACTCCAGTGGAATACGCAGCTGTTTGCCCCCCTCAAAGGGAACCTCCCGGATGTCCGCATCCGCGCTACTGATCACTTGGGTGCGGGGTTTGTCCCCCCGAAAAAGCCGATCCGTCCATACCGGTCCGGCGTTGACCGGGTGCATGCGCCACTGGTCGCCCCCGCGCCATTTTTCCAGTGCCTCGGAATAGGGCATGCTCACCACGGTATAGATGGCAATGCCAATGAGAAAAAAGATGATCGCCAGCCCACCGATGGCGGAGGGATAACGCCGCAGTTCCCGGAGTCCGTCCAGCCAGCGCCTCATTTCTTCCCTCCTTCAATCCGTACCCGGGGATCAAGAATCGCGTA
>SLIH01000400.1 GCA_007135745.1 Halomonas sp.
ACACTGCTGATCGTGGGCGGTGAACGGGCACTCAACAGCCTGCAGACCGGCGCCATCACGGCAGGACTGCCGGTGGCTCTGATTCTGCTGATCGCCTGCTTCAGTCTGGTGCGGGCCCTTTCTCGTGAGTACCAGGTGGAGGGCGTGGAGCCGCCTTGGAAATAGGCGGCTCGCGTTCAATACAAAGGCCAATGCGCGGAAGGGTCAGGCCCTGATGGATTCCCGCTGAGAGATACGGTCATACCACGCCTTCAGGTGGACCTGGTCCTCCTTGATGCCAACGCGATTCACCTTGTTGAAATCGATGGTGCAGAGGGCGTTGATGTCGGCGGCGCTGAAGCCGTCGCCAACGATGTATTCACGTCCCTCGAGGTGCTTATTGAGCAAGTGGAAGAACTTTTCCACGCCCTTGCGACACTCCTCGCCCCATTCCGGAATGCACTTCATCCGGTCATCGAAGTAGCCGCTGGTGTGCTGGAAGCACATGCCGGTGGGCATAAAGAAATAGAATTCGATCCAGCGCAGCCACTGTTCGACCTGGGCCTTTTCCAGGGGATCACGACCGAGCAGCGCCGGTTGCGGGTGCAACTCTTCAAAGTAGCGACAGATGGCCATGGTCTCAGAGATGCAGGTGCCGTCATCCAACTCCAGCACCGGCACCTTTTTCATGGGGTTCTTCTCGGCGAATTCCGGCGTCAGGTTCTCCCCTTTCTGGAGATCCAGCTCCACAAACTCGGCCTGATCCAGTAAGCCTTTTTCAGCCATAAAAATGCGAACGCGCCGGGGATTCGGCGCGATCTTCATTTCGTAGATTTTCATAGAATCTCCGTTAGCGGGTGCCGTACACCACCATGGTCTTACCGCTGACCTGCACCAGCCCCTGGTCTTCCAGTGTCTTCAGAACCCGACCGACCATTTCCCGGGAACAGCCGACAATGCGCCCGATTTCCTGGCGGGTGATCTTGATCTGCATGCCATCGGGATGGGTCATGGCATCGGGCTCCTTACAGAGATCCAGCAGGGTCCGGGCCACGCGACCAGTGACATCCAGAAACGCCAGATCGCCCACTTTCCTGGTGGTCTGACGCAGACGCGATGCCATCTGCTCGCCAATGAAATAAAGCACGCGCGGGTCTTCCTGAGCGATTTCGCGGAACTTGGTGTAACTGATTTCCGCCACTTCGCACTCGGTCTTGGCCTTCACCCAGGCACTGCGTGAATCCATGTTATCAAACAGGCCCATTTCCCCGAAGAAGTCGCCCGCGTTCAGGTAGGCCATGATCATCTCGCGACCGTCATCGTCTTCGATGATCACGGTCACGGAGCCCTTGACGATATAAAACAGAGAGTCGCTTTTATCCCCCGCATAGATGATGGTGCTCTTCGCCGGGTAGCGACGGCGGTGGCACTGCGAGAGGAAGTAGTCCAGGTGTTGTGTTTTGTTTTCCACTGGTCGTGCAATCGTGCTCATAGTCAGAGTCCTGTCTTAATGGCTTCGCTCTCGAGAGCGCTGGCTCCCCACAGTATTGCAATTGCATCAGTATAGAACAGGATTGCCGTCTCGTCCGCCCCCCTGTGTTCGCGATTCGGCAACGCTTACAAGCGGATACCGCTGTGCTACTCTTCGATCTTTGACCATTCTGGGTGGGAACTCAAGCTATGAAAGCACGCATCAACTGGACTGGCGCCGCCAGCTTTCTCGGTGAATCCGGATCAGGTCACCAGGTCCAGATGGACGGACCTCCTGCTGAAGGCGGGAAGAACCAGGGCCCGAGACCCATGGAAATGATGCTCCTGGGCCTGGGAGGGTGTACGTCCTTTGACGTCATGAGCATCCTTAAAAAGGCCCGACAGGATGTTACCGACTGTGTCACCGAAATCGAGGCGGAACGGGCGGATTCCGTGCCTTCCGTATTCACGAGGATCCACATCCACTTTCGGGTCACCGGGCACAAGCTGAAGGACAAGCAGGTGGCAAGAGCGGTTGAACTCTCGGCGGAGAAATACTGTTCAGCATCCATTATGCTGGAGAAAGCCGGTGTCGAGATCACCCACGACTACAGTATCCATGAGGCGTAAGTGATGTTGAGCCCCGTTCATAAGCCGGACTTCTCCGTTTCGGAAATCACGCAGTTCCGGCACCCTGTTCACAGGGCAAACCGACGGGCATAATACGCGACTTTTCCAGCACCGCAGATGGAGGGACCGCCGATGGACAGCAAACTGGAACTCCACGGTTTCAACAACCTCACCAAGTCCCTGTGCTTTAATATCTATGACATCTGCTATGCGCGTACCGAAGAGCAGCGCAAAGCCTACATTGAGTACATCGACGAGATGTACAACGCCGAGCGACTGACCCAGATCCTCACCGACGTGGTCAAGATCATCGGCGCCAATATCCTCAACATTGCGCATCAGGATTACGATCCCCACGGCGCCAGCGTCACCATGCTCATCGCCGAGCACGAGGAAGTGCCGGTGGGCAGCACCAGTGAAGCCTCGCCCGGCCCGCTGCCCGAGACTCTGGTGGGGCATCTGGACAAGAGCCACGTAACGGTCCACACCTATCCCGAAAGTCACCCCCACGAAGGAATCAGCACCTTTCGTGCGGACATTGATGTCTCCACC
>SLIH01000430.1 GCA_007135745.1 Halomonas sp.
CGAAGCTGATTCACGACCACCCTCCTGTTAGAATCAATCCCGCCATTGTAACGGCAATTGGCGGTGCCGCAATTGGTAGTTGATTAAGCATGAATTGGGGGCGAGGGGGATACCTTTCCGGGATGCTCTTTGGCCATGGATGGCCAAAGCGCAGCTTACAGGTATTTATAGCGTATCCCGGAAAGGTATCCCCCTCGCCTCCGCCAAAGCCTGAGGTCTAGGAAATCCAATGCCAAATTCACCATACGTCCTGGTGCTCTATTACAGCCGCAACGGCCACACCCGTGACATGGCCATGCAGATCGCTCGTGGGGTGGAAAGCGTCAGTGGCATGGAAGCGCGCCTGCGCACCGTGCCGCCTGTTTCCGCTGAAACCGAGGCCGTCGGACCCGCCGTCCCGGAAAGCGGAGCAATCTACTGCACCCGCGACGACCTCGCCAACTGCGCCGGCCTGATTATGGGCAGTCCGACCCGCTTCGGTAACATGGCCGCGCCACTCAAATACTTCCTCGATGGCACCAGCGACCTCTGGGTCAGCGGCGCACTCTGCGACAAACCGGCGGGCGTATTCACCTCCACCGGCAGCCTCCATGGTGGCCAGGAGAGCACGCTGCTCACCATGGCCGTACCGCTCATCCATCACGGCATGGTCCTGGCCGGGCTGCCCTACACCCACGACGAACTCACAAACACCGAATCCGGCGGCACCCCCTATGGCGCCAGCCACTGGGCCGGGGGCGATGGTAAACGCCGCCTCACCGACGACGAAACCAGCCTCTGCCGCGCCCAGGGCGAACGCATCGCCCGGCTCGCGCTCAGGCTCGCCAACTGATCATTCTTATCCCCGGAGTTGATTGTTAATGACTGCCTACGCAACGCAAAGACAGGACCTCCCCATGGCCCACTGGATCGGCCTGGGAATCTATCTGGCACTGATCGCCCTCATGGCGCTCACCACCTTCTGGCCTGATCCACCCGAAGACGCCTCCGGCACCCTGCGCTTCTCCCTGCGCGTGCTGCCTCTGCTCATCTTCGTGCCCGGCCTGCTGCGCGCCCGCAACATGACCTACATCTGGGCATCCTGTGTGGTCATGGTCTACTTCATGGAGCTCTCCGTTACCGCCTACCTGCGCGACTGGCCCTGGTCTTCTACACTACCTATGATCCTCACGGTTCTTTTCTTCATCGTTGCCATGGTAAAAATCCGCAAGGATCCCCGTAATCCGGGACTTGGCTCGCAAAGGTAACCCGCTATGCCCGCACCGCTGCCGGAAAACCGAGCACTGACCCTGCGCGATCTCTGCGATGCGCTCGTCAGCGAAGGGCGCATTACCCAGGAGGAAGCGGAGCAGCTGGTCAACATGAACCTGGGCAGCAATACCCAGGGGCATCCGGTCGAAATGGTGGCCGAAGCTCGACTCCAGGACCACGTCAGTGGGCGGTTGCTGGATGAGGATTCTCTTTCGCAATGGCTGGCGCAATGGGCCGGGCTTGAGCACGTACAGATCGACCCGCTCAAGGTGGACGCGCCGGCCGTGGCACAGGTCATGTCCTACGCATACGCCCAGCGTCACGGCATCCTGGCGGTGGAAGTCAGCGCACGGGAGGTGAAAGTCGCCACGGCCCAGCCGTTCCAGCGTGACTGGATCGCCAATCTTGAACACGTCATGCGCCGTGACATTACGCCGGTGGTGGGCAACCCCTCCGCCATACGTCGCTTCACCGTCGAGTTCTACCAGCTTGCCAGCTCCGTCAGCAAAGCCAGCGGCGACGCCGGCGGGGAACAGACCCGCCAGAACTTCGAGCAGCTGCTGAACATTGGCGACGAAAAGGCCGATGCCAACGACCAGCATATCGTCAACATCGTCGACTGGCTGCTCCATTACGCCTTCGAACAGCGCGCCAGTGACATTCACATTGAACCGCGCCGGGAAATCTCCCAGGTACGCTTTCGTATCGATGGCGTACTGCACAACGTCTACGAATTCCCGGCCAACGTCGGCCTGGCCGTGGTCAGCCGCCTCAAGATTCTGGGCCGCCTCAACGTCGCGGAGAAACGACGCCCCCAGGACGGGCGCATCAAAACCCGCAAACCCGACGAAAGCGAAGTCGAACTGCGCCTGGCCACCATGCCCACTGCCTTCGGCGAGAAAATGGTCCTGCGGATCTTCGATCCCGAGGTGCTGCTCAAGTCCTTCGAGCAGCTCGGCTTCTCAAAGGACGACCGCGCCCGCTGGGAACGCATGACCGACAAACCCTACGGCATCATCCTGGTAACCGGCCCCACCGGCTCCGGCAAAACCACTACGCTTTATTCCACACTGCGGCAACTGGCCTCGGACGAACGCAACATCTGCACCATCGAAGACCCCATCGAAATGGTCGAGCCGTCCTTCAACCAGATGCAGGTCCAGCACAGCATCGACCTCACCTTCGCCCATGGCGTGCGCGCGCTCATGCGCCAGGACCCGGACATCATCATGATCGGCGAGATCCGCGACCGCGAAACCGCCGAAATGGCCGTGCAGGCCGCGCTTACCGGCCACCTGGTGTTCTCCACCCTGCACACCAACGACGCCCCCAGCGCCATCACCCGACTGCTGGAACTGGGCGTGCCCGCTTACCTGA
>SLIH01000147.1 GCA_007135745.1 Halomonas sp.
CCAATCACCGTACACGCTGAAGGCAAAACACCAAGCCGCAGGGGCTGCGCGGACAACAGGCAGGAAAGCGGGAGAAACCGCGAACTACCCAACATCATGTGGAAGGAAACACCGGAGGGCGTTTCGAAGGCGACGAATTCTACCAGAACGAGGGCAAAATTGTCATCTGGGGCAATATTCAGACGACTACAGGATGAAGGAAATCAACCCTGGTCAAACGCAGGACAAGGCCATTCCGGGAAGCAGACAAACGAAGTTCCTGCAGAAGAGAAGTTGGTCGGGGCGGCAGGATTTGAACCTGCGACCACCTGCACCCCATACAGGTGCGCTACCAGACTGCGCCACGCCCCGACCGAAGGCGCTGACTTGTGATCAGCGGCGCAAATAGTACCTGAAGGTTCCCGGAAAAAAAAGGGCCGATTGGCCTTTGATCAAGGAACCTCTGAAAAAGTTCCTGATGCAGCGGGGCCCAGGGCACATGGAGGACAGCAAGGGCTCCTTCAGGGCCTTTTTAATGCATCGGTCGACCGAGACCTCTGAGGGCAACCAGCCGCAGGACGTAGGAGACCTTGAGCCCCAGGGCGAAGATGATCATGGCCATGTGAGCGGTGATCTGTATACCCATGGAGAAATGATCGGCATAGGGATAGGCAACGAGAACCGAAAACGCCATGACGAGGATGCTGAGCGCGAGACCAGCATTGGCGGCAGTCAACAGGCGTTTCATAGCGCCTCCCTTTATGATGCATTCCTAATGCCTCTTATAGTACAAAATACATCAACTCCGCGCAAACCTGTTTTGACGGATCACAAAAGGGGATCAGGAATCAAGGACATGCAGTACGTCTTCCAGCTCACTGATCATCTGGCGAATGAGCTGTTTGTACTGGGTGTCTTCCTCGCGGGTATTGTGGCTTTCAAGCTTCTGCTTGGCACCGCCAATGGTGAACCCCTGGTCGTACAGCAGGCTGCGGATCTGGCGAATAAGCAGCACATCCGCACGCTGGTAGTAACGACGGTTACCCCGGCGCTTCACCGGCGAAAGCTGGGAGAACTCCTGCTCCCAGTACCGCAGCACGTGCGGTTTGACGTGGCAGAGGTCTGCCACTTCGCCAATGGTGAAATAACGCTTGCCGGGTATGGCGGGCAGTTCGTTATTGTGGCTGGGTTCCAGCATAGGTTTCTACTTTTTGTTTGAGTTTCTGACCAGGGCGGAACGTGACGACACGCCGGGCGCTGATGGGAATCTCCTCACCGGTTTTGGGGTTACGACCGGGGCGCTCCCGCTTATCGCGCAGGTCGAAATTACCGAAACCACTCAACTTCACCTGCTCGTTGTGGCTCAGCGCATCGCTGATCTCATCAAAGAAGGCTTCGACCATCTCCTTGGCCTCACGCTTGTTCAGGCCGAGCTCTTCAAACAGTCTTTCCGCCATATCCGCCTTGGTTAAAGCCGCCATGGTGCTAGCTCCTTAGTCGTGCTCCCAACTGCTTTTGCAGTGCCTCTATCACACCATCAAACAGCGACTGGACTTCTTCGTCGCTCATGGTTTGATCCGGTCGCTGCCAGTACAGACTCAGTGCCACGCTTTTCTGATTTTCTTCAACATGTTGGCCTTGGTAGACATCAAAGACGCGAAGCCCTGTCATGCTTTTTCCGGCCGCTTCTGTGACCGTCTTTCTGATGTCATCCCAGGCCAGATTCCGCTCCACAATGATAGCCAAATCGCGCCGAACTTCAGGATATTTTGAAAATTCTTTGAAATGAGGAACATATCCTGTGAGAACTGATTCCAAGGATAGTTCAAACACCAAAACTGCGCCATTCAGATCAAGCATTTTTTGCATTTGGGGATGTAACGCCCCCAACCAGCCCACATTTTTGCCCTCGTGAAGGATTCTGGCGCATTGCCCCGGGTGCAATCCGGGATGACGATCCGGCGCAAAATCCAGTGTCACGCCCAGCATATCGGCGAGAGACTCCACATCGCCTTTAAGATCGTAGAAATCCACCTCTTCGGCACCGTTGACCCAGCTTTCCGGTGCCCGGGGGCCCGCGATCAGGCCAGCCAACATGGATTGCTGCTGGATTTCCCCTTTCTCGCGCCAGAACCGCAGGCCGGTTTCAAACAACCGGACTCGGGACTGCTGGCGCTTCTGGTTGTAGGAAAGCGTCTGCAGCAGCCCAGGCCAGAGGCTGGTGCGCATTACCGACATGTCCGACGCAATGGGGTTAGCCAGCTCAATCACCTCGGTCTCGGGATCAACCCGCTTCTGCAGCTTCGGGTCAACGAAGCTGTAGGTGATGGCTTCCTGGTAGTCCAGTGCCACGAGGTGATCGCGCACCCGTGAAAGCGGGCGTCGTGCCTCGGGTCCGGCGAAAAGCGTCAGATCGCCTGACGGCTGGGTTACCGGCAGACGGTTGTAACCGTGAATGCGACCGACCTCTTCGATAAGATCCACTTCGATGCCGATATCAAAACGGAAACTCGGAACCTGGATCTGCCAGCCGTCCTTGTGCAGTTTTTCAATGTGGAGGCCCAGGCGGGTCAGGATTTCCTCGATGCGGGTGCGATCGATCCGCATGCCCAGCACGTCGGCCACACGATGCTCTCGCAGAAGCACA
>SLIH01000452.1 GCA_007135745.1 Halomonas sp.
CTTATTACGACCTGCCGCCCGAGGAGGAATCGCCCTCTGCTTTGCCCCAGAGGCCCGCACTCACCAGTGCCCAGGTCGTAACCCGTGGCAGCAGCGCGCTTGGTCAGGATGCAGACCCCGAGGCCGCCGCCATCATGGGACTGGATACCCGTAACAGGCTGGATGTGTTCGCCGAGCAGTGTTGCCGGGAACTTGAACGTTCCGGGGTAAGCACATTGCCTGAAAGCCGTGGTTACGAACTGGTTATTGACCGAGACAGTCCCCGTCATGAGTTCAGTACCGGAGAGAGTCATTATGCTCTGGTGAGGCTGCCTTCCACTGAGAAAGAGGTTCTCCGGATTCGCTCCTACGTACACAGCGGCGTCTTTCTGCCCAGCCTCGTATTGCTGAACCGCGATTTCGAGCCGGTGCGTATGGTTACGGATATTGCGTTCGACTTCAGCCCCGAATCCTGGCGTCAGTACGGTTACCTGGAAGCACGGTTGCGCTGGCGGGACGAGGGGAGTGAGCGCTGGTTGCTGCTGTTGACTCGTGATGCGGACCTGCAGTCCCAGACTCGCATTGAGCAGGGCAGTCCCGGGGCAGGTGTCCAGCTGGAACACCTGCCCGAAGGACGGATTGGACTGCGGTTACAGTAGTGTCCCGCTTGGGGGCTCAGAAGGTCAGCGAATGACCCAAACGGGACATTAGCCTTCTGGCGCTTCCTTGTTGAACCACGGCTGCGACAGCCAATAGAAACGACCGCCACCGGCCGGGTAAGTGCAGTTATAGCGGGAACGGCGGTTATCAAGGCGGTTGTTTGCCTGCACTGTAACGATCGTCCGGTCGTTGTCTTCGCGAACGTCTTTCTCCATCGCGCCTTCGCGGGGCGCAAAGCAGGTCAGCCGTCCGTGATCCCAGCCTTCAGGGAGGGGCATCGCCAGCTTGGGCGGGTTCTTTTCACCGATGACCGGTGACGGCAGTTCATCGTAAGGAACCGGGAAATTCCGTGCCCTGAGTTTGTCCCTGAGCGTATCGATGCCACCAAAAGCATCGGCCACCGGAAATCGGGGAATGTTTCGTGGGTCGCTTTGCTCTCCCATAACCCCGGAATGCTGAGCAAAGCCATACCATTCCCGCTCCTTGAGCGCCTGGGTCAGCGTATCCGAGAACTCACCATAGGGATGGGCGAAAAGCTCCGGACTGATCCCCAGTTCCTCCTCAAGGCGCTTGTCAGCGTCATCCAGCGAGGCCGCTACCCGTTTTTCGAGCTCTTCGCTGGATTCGTCGGGGCGGCGAATCAGCGCACCATGGTCACTGGTGTGGTTGCCAATGGTCACCAGCTCATGTTCGGCCAGCTCGCGTACCTCATCCCAGCTCATGTAGCCGGAGGTACCATCATCCAGGGCGTCTGTCGTTACGAAGAGAGTGAAGGGGATGTTGCGTTCCCGGAGTTTGGGCCACGCCTTGGTATAGACGCTCTCGTAGGCATCATCGAAGGTCAGTGCCACTCTGAGTTTGTCATCATCGTAGCCGTTAAGCGCTTTCGATGTCGCCGCTTCAAGATGCACGACTTCCATGCCCAGCTCCTCGATCAGGTCCAGTTGATCCCGAAACAGGTCCGGCGAAGTCGTCGTGGAGGGGGGGGTTGTTTCAGACACATGATGGTAGACCAGAATTGAAACATCGGCTTTCGCCATGGCGGGCATGGCCAATGGCAATACGGCCACGGCGTACGTCAGGATCTTTTTAAGGGTGCGCATTGTGAGCTCGGGCCTCCTCCCCGGTATTGGATTCTATACTCTGGAAATACTGTCGGATGATTCCGATCGCGTGATTGAGCTGTTGCAGTTTCTCCGTATCCCCGCCCCGGTCCGGGTGGTGTTGCATGGCCAGTTTGCGAAACTGGGATTTTGCGGTGGTCATGGCCCTGGGCGGGCAATCAAGGTGAAGGGTGTCGCAGGCGACCGCCAGTTCCCCATCGTCTGGGCGACTTATACCCTGCCAGAAGTCATTCAGCATCCGGTTTATGACTGATTCCGGTAGTTCATGGTTACCAATGTCCAGATAGAATGCCTGCAGGGGATCCTCTTTGCCCGGGCTTGTGCCGTAGCTGGGATCCAGGGCGCGGAGCCGGATGTTAAGTGGGTTGATCTCAATGGTTTCCTGATTTTCCGCAACCAGTTCGTTACGCCAACGGTAGAGTACGTGAAAAAGCTGGAAGTGAACCGGGTAGAGCAGGGCGGGGTCGCCGAATTCAACGTTTCCGAAAAGCTCCCAGGGCTCGCGTTGCAGTGCCTTGATCAGGGCCAGCTCACTGAGGCCCTCCGGAGTGGTTCGGAGGATGCTCTCGCAGGCCTCCTGGAGGCGTGAGAGGTGTTCTTCAAGGATTTCGCTACGCCCGTCGGACTCCGGGCGGATCTGGGTATCGGTCATGAAGTAACTATGGAAGCTTGTCTCAGGCCATGCAAGTCCGTTTTGCACTCATGCCTCAGGCACGCGCCACTTCCCTTGAAAGGTATCGCGAATGACGCTCTACACCACCGAGGAAAAGATTGGTTGCAAAGCGTGCTGCCTCCCGGGCAACGGTCTCTGGGGTATCGTCGGATTCGCTGGCCCGGCGCGCAACCTTGAGCGCCATCTCGCA
>SLIH01000230.1 GCA_007135745.1 Halomonas sp.
TCCCCCTTGATGTTCTATTTCACGGAAGGGTCCTTCATCCTGCCGTTGACTGCAACCCTTCAATTCTTGCCGCGTCCCAGTGTGGCGGCAGTGTCAATCCGATCTGCTGCGCCACCGTGCAAAGGTCGGCGTCGGGCCGGGCGCGAATCTCGATGATTTCATCGCTTGCCGGGTGGGGCACCGCCAGGCGCTCGGCGCAGAGCAGCAGGCGCTGGACGCCGTATTCCCGAGCAAAAAACCGGTTATGGACTCCCTTGCCGTAATTGGAGTCGCCGACGATGGGATGGCTGCGGGTTTTCAGGTGACGTCGGATCTGATGCCTTCGCCCGGTGACCGGTCGGGCGCGCACCAGTGCGTAACGGGTGTGGCGGTAGCGGCCATCGACGGATACGGGCACAGTGGTCGTGGCCAGTCGATGATAAAGGGTGATGGCCGTTTCCATGCGCTGCAGGTGCCCGATCTTGCGGCCTTTGTTGTCTTCCTTCTGCTTCAGGGGGTAGTCGATGATGCCGCCCAGCGGAGGCCAGCCACGAACAATGGCCAGGTAATCCTTGCGAACCCTGTGCGTGGAGAATGCGTCACCCAGGGTGCGGGCGCTGTCTGCGTCGAGTGCAAACAACAGAACCCCCGAGGTGGGTTTGTCCAGACGATGGACGGGGTAGACGCGCTGCCCCAGCTGGTCGCGGACCAGTGACATGGCAATGCGTGTTTCGTGGCGGTCCAGCGCTGTACGGTGGACCAGCATACCCGACGGCTTCTGCACCGCGACCATGAATTCATCCCGATAGAGTACCGGCAGGGCTTCACTGATGGCGGCTGAGTGGCTAGGCTGTGCTTGCATTCAGAGATTCCTAAACAAAATTCCCTTTCCTGATACAATGAAACGCGTTGATCCGGAAAGTCCTCCAGCAATAGCCTGTCAGGCCTGCCATGGGTTGGTTGCCAGGGGGCGCGTCCGGAATCCGCATTATCACCAGGTGTAGCATCTTCATGTCATCCGACGAGCAGAAGAAAGTCATCGAAATCAATCTGCCTGTGCTGCGCGAGCGTACCGGAACAGCGCTCCGTGGCGCCAGTGACTTCGCCCTGAGCACGGTGCGTCTGCCGGCGGCTTTTGGTCCCGTGGCCCGCCTGGTGGTTCGCGAAGATGACATTGACCGCGACGAACTCGCCACGGAACTGGATCGGCTGTTTGAAGCGCTCTACGAGCATCCACTATCAGAGCACAGCCGCAACCTTACCGTCTATCTGCGCCGCTACCGGCTGATTCCGAACGAAGAATCCACGGAGAACCTGATCCGGTTCCTGGTCAAGCAGGTGATCCTTCGCAGTCCGGTGGAAATTCCGGACGCGATCGTCGATGAATTCTGGGATTTTTTCCACGAGCTGATCAGTGCGCCGGAACTCAAGGGGCTGGTGGAGCTCAATCTCGACATCATCCGGGTGGTGTTGCGTACTTACGAGCCATTGATTGTTGACCTTCTCAATCGCATTAAACACCTGCGCCGGATGAATCAGGTGGCCGTTGGGGTAATGATGGGCAAGGTGCAGGTGCTGCGTAGCGATCTGACCATTCTCCGCCGCCAGATTCGCGCCATTCGATACATCAAGCCCTTCCTGCAGACCGATCCCCAGGATTTCCGTGGGCAGGCCCAGATTGTGGCTCAAATGGTGCGGGAATTCGGGCCCTTGTTCATCAAGATGGCTCAGGTGGCTGCCGCCAATGCTGACTTCCTGCCCGATGAGATATCAAAAGAGCTGGCGGTGTTCCAGGAAGACGTGGAGCCGATGACGGCCGACGAGGTGCGGCAGGCTTTCATGGAGTCACGGGGGCAGGCGCCGGAAGAGCTGTACTTCAATTTCGACGTGAACCGCCCCCTCAAATCGGGCTCCATTGGCTCTGTCTACCTGGCCAAGAAGCCCGTCATGCAGAACGACGTAGAGATTCTGGTGCCTGTGATCGTGAAGGTGGCCCGGCATAACCTTGAGCGTGAATTCCAGATGGGATCGCTGGCGATTGAGCTGATGCTGGTTTCGAGCCAGTACTGGGCGCCGCATTCCAAGCTGCTTCCGTTTCTGGAAGCCATGTCGGAACAGATCAAAGAGTTTTCCAGGGGGTTTGAGCGCGAACTCAACTTTGAGGAAGAGGCCAGAATCCAGAACCGTTTTGCCGAGCGGGCCCGGGGGTCGGCTGTCTGGAATGTGCCGGAGGTCTATGAGGTCAGTGGGCGCATTCTGGAAATGGAGTTTGTCGAGGATGCCATGGCGATCAATCAGGTGCTCGCCTCCCACGAGGGTAAGGCGCGTCGCCGCCTGCAGCGCCGAATTGCCGAAAATTTCCTCTACACCGTACTGGAACACCTGATTGTGCACCAGGAATTTCACGGTGACCTGCATCCCGGCAACATCATGGTGGGCCCACAGGGCTCACTCTATCTGATCGACTGGGGCAACGTTGTGGACATGCGTGGCAAGTGGGTCATCATCCGCGATTACCTGATTGCTGTGCTCATGGGGGATACGGAACGCCTTGCTGATTGCCTTATCGACATGAGCACAACACCTGAGCACAACCGTGCCCGCCGCGATGAAATTGTCAGTGCCCTGAACGAGACCCTGGTCAAA
>SLIH01000176.1 GCA_007135745.1 Halomonas sp.
CAAGCTGATCCAGTCGTTGAGCGATGGATGGTTTCATGGATTATGGATTTCCCTGCCCGGCGTCAGGACCGGGGCTCGTTTTCGGTTTTTCGATCACTGGGCAAGACGGATTGACCCGCGTCCACACCACCCTGTGAACAGGAATGGTCGTCCGAGCCACACTCCACGCCGTGGAGCTCACGCAGCCAGTCGGTTACCTCGGTGCGGCCTTCCGCTGTGGCACGACGCACCTGTACCGTGGGGTTATGAAGGAACTTATTGGTCAGACTTCGCGCCATGCTGCGCAGCAAGGTCTCCGGATCGGCACCTGAAGCCAGCGCGCGCAGCGCCTTCTGAACCTCGGCGTCCCGCAGCGTTTCCATCTCGCCCCGAAAGCGCTTCAGGGTAGCCACGGCGTCCAATGCGCGCAACTGGTACATGAATTCGCCGGCGCCAGACTGAATCAGGTGCTCCGCTTCATTGGCGGCACCTTCACGACTGCGGCGGTTCTCCTCAATAACATCCTGAAGGTCATCCACTGTATAGTGGAAAACATCGTCCAGCTCACCCACCTCGGGTTCAATGTCCCGGGGTACCGCGATATCCACCATAAAAACGGGGCGGTGTTTCCGACGGCGAACCGCGTGCTCCACCGCGCCCTTGCCCAGGATAGGCAACTGGCTGCCGGTGGAAGAGATGACAATATCCGCTCCGGGCAACTCCGAGGGAATCTGAGAGAGCGAAACCGCCCGCCCGGAGAACGAATCGGCCAATGCCTCGGCCCGGTCAAGCGACCGGTTGGCCACGACAATATCCCGCACACCGTTTTCCTGAAGGTGGCGCGCCACCAGCTCGACGGTTCGCCCGGCACCGATAAGCAGGGCCCTGTTCTCCGCCAGATCGGAAAAGATGTGCTTGGCCATTGAGACCGCAGCGTAGGCCACCGACACGGGATTCTCGCCAATGGCTGTTTCCGTGCGTACCCGCTTGGCAACCGAAAAGGAATGTTCGAAAAGCCGCGACAGAACAGCGCCCGTCGTGCCGATCTCCCGCGCCAACGAATAGGCCGACTTAAGCTGCCCAAGCACCTGGGGCTCACCCAGAACCATGGAATCCAGACCGCTGGCCACCCGCATCACATGGCGCACCGCATCCTGATCACGCAGGCAGTAGAGACTGTCGAAAAACTCGGTAACCTCGACTTCCTGCCACGCCGCCCACCAGTCCACAAGCTCATCCACCGACAGACATTCGTGCACCACATAGATTTCCGTACGATTGCAGGTCGACAGCAGCGCCGCCTCTTCAATCTGCGGTAACCGGGCCAGGCTGTTCAGTGCTGATTTCTGGGTTGCATCGGGGAAAGATACGCGCTCCCGCTGCTCAACCGGAGCGGTGTGATGACTGATTCCAAGGACCAACAACGCCATACTTTTCGGTGTCCGGGTCGTCACTGAATTAACGGCAGCACATCAATCGGGCAAAGCTGCCCAATTGATACAAGTTTACCGATCACAACGGCCAACCGCCACTCATACCGCGCACTAACCTGAAAATTTCTTACCCAATAGTGAAAAAAAAGCAAGGATAGCGTTTCAGCAGTGAGTTGGGCATAGTCTGGAGCCTGTGCCATTATAGAGTTCCCAACCCGTCAACGAAATCGCGAAGAGCAATTGGGGCTCAGGCCCAGGGGTCCCACGACAACGGATAGAGCATGCGTACACCACTGATTCTACTTACCGGCGCACTTATTCTGCTGCTCAGCGGCTGCAGCGCGCTCCAACCCTCCTCACAGGACGAAGAGGTTGCAAAGGAGACAGGCCCGGAACAGCCTGAGAAAGAAACCGAACCCGAGAAGGCAGAAAAGGTTGAGCAGGCCCTGCTCGAGGAAGAGGACATCCGTTACGCCGACTTTCCGCCGGATGTGCTGTTCGCCCTGCTGAGCGCGGAAATTGCGGCCCAGCGCGGGCGCTTCGATGTCACCCTGGTCAATTACGCCCAGGCCGCCCGGGACACCCGGGACCAGAATGTGCTTGAGCGCGCAATGCAGATCGCACGCGCGCTCAACGCCGAAAATGCCCAGAGCGAACTCGCCGCACTCTGGCTCGAGGTAGACCCCAATCAGCCCCAGGCATTGCGGATCGCCGCGGTTCAGGCCATCCGCGCCCAGGAATTCGAGCAGGCCATGAGCTACATGGAACGCCTGTTCAAACAGGGCGAGGAAGCGGACTTTGAAAACCTCGCCGGCTATGCCCAGACACTTCCTCTGGAGGATCAACAGGAACTTGTTCGCCTTTACGAGGAACTCTACGAGCGCCACCCGGACGAACCCAGGATCGGCTACAGCCTGGCTCTGATGAAAGACGCCATGGGGCGCAATGAAGAAGCGCTCGACATTATTGAGCCGATACTCCAACAGCACCGCAACTTCCAGCCCGCCGTCACGCTGAAAGGCAAGCTCCTTTATGATATGGGCCGCACAGAAGAAGCCACGACCTACCTCCGTCAACAGGCGCGCCGTTTTCCCGACAATCGTCGCCTGGGCACGCTTTACGCACGAGTGCTTGTTGATCAGGGCCGCCTGCAAGCCGCGGAAGACGAGTTCGAGACCCTGATGAACCGCTTCCCCGACGCCACCAGCC
>SLIH01000300.1 GCA_007135745.1 Halomonas sp.
AACAGCACGAACAGCAGAGGCGGCTGTACTGCGAGCAGTCTCCGACCTTTTATTCCCTTTGTCCATTGAATGGCAGGTTCCCACTGATGAATCCGAAGAAAGCACGGACGTTGACCCGGGTTTCAGTCTGGTTTTCAAGCGTCACCGCAGTCACAGCGCTGGCGGTGGCAACGGCCTACGCATCACTTACTCCGCCCGATCTGATGCAGGGACTTGATACCGACACCACCATCTACATCCCCGATGCCGTTCACCAGGCTCGCGATGAGGAACGACAGCGCTTCCAGGCGGCAGAAGAAGCCCTGCGCGCCGGCAACCGCAAGCGGTACGAGCTGCTTAGTGAAACTCTCCAGGATTATCCACTTTACCCGTACCTGGAGCTGTACGATCTACAGCGCCGCCTGTTTGCCGCCACGCCGGAGGAAATGAAGGACATACGGGAACGCTATCCGGATATTCCCAGAACCGGCTGGCTTTACCACCAATGGCTCGTTCATCTGGGCAGCAGCGGTAACTGGGCGCTTCTACGCGAGGAGCATGATGGGCAGTCCGGTGGCGAACGTTTGCGTTGCCTTGCCCTGCGGGCCCATCTGGATGGCGGCGACCACGACCGGATTATGAACAACATGCCTGATCTGTGGCGTACCGGGCACTCCCTGCACAGCGCCTGTGATCCCCTGCTCGATTACTGGCGCAACAATCAGGGTCTGACGTCCGAACTGGCCTGGGAGCGTTTCATGCTCGCGCTCGGCGCCGGCAACACCGGGCTCGCGAGTTACCTTCGCCGCTACATGGAGCGCCAACACCGTGAGCTCAGTGCCACCGCCCTCACCCTTCACCGCCAGCCGCATCGACTCCGTCGCGTTCAGGACTACACGGACCCCATGGGCGAAAACCCGGCCCTGAACGAAGTTGTTGTCCATGCCATGCACCGAATGGCCGGAAGCAATCCCGAGCGGGCCGCGGACCTGTGGCCCCAGTACCGCTCTCGTATGAAGCTGAGCGACGGACAAAGGGCCCGGGTTGAACAGAGGCTCGGGCTGATGCTTGCCGTGCGCTATCACGAAAAGGCGCCTGAATGGCTGCAGAGCGCCATGGAAGTGAGTGAGGACCCAACACTTCATGAATGGCTGGTGCGTTCACATCTTCGCCAGGGGGACTGGTCCCAGGTCGCCCGCAGCATCAATGCCATGCCCGAGGATCAGAAAGAGCGGCCACGCTGGCAGTACTGGCTGGCCCGGGCCCACGATGAAACCGGGGACACCCAGTCGGCACAGCGTCGCTATCATCAGGCCGCACAGAGTCGTGAATACTATGGTTTTATGGCTGCGGATCGACTGGGCGCGCCCTACCGCCTCAACCATCAGGGGCTCAGCGTTTCAGACGAACAGCTCAACAACGTAACCCGTCGTTCGGGGATTCAGAGAGCCTATGAACTCTATCAACTGGGTCGGCTCAGAACCGCGCGGCAGGAGTGGTTCCGCGCCACAAACGATCTCGAAACCAATGATATGCTCGCTGCGGCCCGTTTGGCCCAGAGCTGGGGCTGGGAAGAGAAAGGCGTGACGGGCGCCATCCGCGCCCAGGCCTGGGACCATCTGGACATGCGCTTCCCCCTCGCCTATCAGGAACATTTCCATAAAGCCGCGCGTGAACAGGGGCTGGACGTGAACTGGATTTACGCCCTCGCCCGCCAGGAAAGTGCTTTCCGTCCGGATGCCCAGTCCTCGAAAGGCGCCCGGGGTATTCTACAGCTGCTGCCCACAACGGCCCAGGCCACTGCGAGAGAGTACGGCATGGAATGGAACGGTCAGAATCACCTGTTCGATCCGGTCCACAACATCCAGCTCGGCAGCGCCCATCTGCGGTCATTGGTGCAGGACTTCGACAACAACCGGATTCTTGCAACCGCCGCCTACAACGCCGGCAAGCACCGGGTTAAGCGTTGGCTGGAGAACGGTGGAGAGGATCTACCATCGGATGTCTGGGTCGAGACCATGCCATTCTATGAGACCCGGCAGTATGTTCAGAACGTCATGGCCTACACCGTGGTCTACGGATACCGGCGCGGGGAACCGCCGACGCATCTTCTGACAGAGCGGGAACTGGACTGTATGTGTCTGTCGCAGCTGGGGGAGTGAAGGAGCAAGGTAAAGCACCGTAGGGTGTGGTGAGCGCAGCGAACCGCACCCATCATCGGGACCAGGCGTGCAACCCTCACACATGGACTCGGTGCGGTTCATTTCATTCACCGCACCCTACGAAACTGATCCAGGATCTCCCGAGTACGATTCACGCCGGGCGAACCTGGTAATTGGGATAGGCCCAGGCCACGATCTCACCTTTGGTATCCTTCAGGGCCAGTTCCAGCTTCAGGTTGGCCTTGCCCTTCTCTGCCACGTCCTTATCAATCTGGGCCCGCATTTCATCGGTAATGGTCAGTTCCACTTCCAGGTCGGTTCGGGCCGGGCGATGGTAGACGATGTGTAGATCCCTCAGAATCGGGATCAGCTGCCCTTCAAACTCAACCAATGACAGCGCACCGAAAGGCACCTCTCCCAGGAGGAACTGGGCGCCGGCGTAGACGGTGCCCAGATGGTTGCGGTTGCCCTTCTT
>SLIH01000257.1 GCA_007135745.1 Halomonas sp.
CAGGCCCAATCCGGCGCCCGAACAAGCTGCCGTTTCTCGATGCCATTTGCAGAAAACTGAACCAGCGGGTCAATCTGGACGAGGAGCAGTCAGTACTGGCTCTCTATGAGCGTGGGTGGATTTTCCACGGCGTACTCGGGCGGCCCAGTGAAGCCGAGGAACGCTATATCCGCTCCCTGGCGGCGCGCTACAATTCCTGGATTCTGAAACAGGTGGCGTGATGTGCCCGGATTGTTGGCTGCTTCAGCCGACAGGTGAGTCATCGGGTCCACGGCTCTGGCCGTGGACCATCATGTAATTATTGACCACATCCTGGATTTTCTCGCGGGAATACGGCTTCACTACATAACCATTGGCACCGGCTGTAATCGCACGCTGGATACTGTCGATGGAGTCATCCGCAGTCACCAGCACCACATGTTGCTGCCGATTCGCTTCCTTGATTTCCTTCATGAGCTCGTGACCATCGCGATCCGGCAACCCCAGATCGAGCATTATGATCTCAAACCGATCATTGCGAAACGCCTCAAGCCCTGTTGCCGCATCCTCCGCCTCAACGACACGGGAAGCTCCGACGGCAAACAGCATTTCCGCTAGCATTTGACGCATGGTGGGTTCATCCTCAACCACCAGAACGCTGAGTTCAGTCATCGGCCATCCTCAATTTTATGCGGTACCCGCCGCATTGTACGTTCACTACTGATTCCAGCATAGCAGCCCCTGTCAATTTATCCGAACCGGGGTCGGATTTTACGATTCACAACATTCAGTAGCGTGAAGACTCCGTACCCTGCCCCTCTCGCACGGGAAGGTCCAGCTCCCGACTGCCTTCACCCTCGCCAGCATCCGACACCGACTCATCCTGCGAATCAGCCACAAGGTAACGATCCGGGCGCGTCAACAGATTACTCACACTCACGGCGGTGGTGTATAGCGAGATGGCGACGATCAACAGTATGGGCTGCACAAAGGCCACCAGATCCGGCACCCCATCCGGACTGGCGGTAATCAGAAGCAGCAGCATAATGGCCGGCCCCAGCACCAGCAGCAGGGTGAGCGCAATGAAAAATACAATACGCTCCTTGAAACGCCCGAGCTCTCCGTTGGTAATCAGTCCCAGCACAAATTTTCCCAGGGCTAGACCGCCCAGAATGGCGGCCGCGATGGACAGATCGGGCCCCAGAAGTATCTGTTTACCCTGGTCCATCCAGATCTTCTGCATTCCGATAACCACGAAGGGAAAGAGTACAAAAATGACATCGGCATAGGTGCCGTACATCATATTGATGGTTTGCTGGGTCGAACGCTCGTTCTGATCGTCGTTCATGGCTTCGTCCTGTTTTTCCAGTCGTTATTTCACGCGCGTGGCCAGTGCCTGGCGGATCAGGCGTTCAAGTTCCGGATAGAGGTTCACGGCCTGATCCACCTGCTGCTTCTTGAGCACCCGCTCGATCTCCGCGGCCTTTTCCGTTATCAGAGGATAGCCCATGGAGCCTGCGGTGCCCTTTATCTGATGGATCTGGCGTTGAAGTACAAGCCAGTCCTCGTTGCGAATGGCCTCTTCCATGGTCTGCATTCGCGCAGGCATACCGTCGAGAAACTGATCTACCAGCGCCTGAATATCAGGATCCGCGACCGGCGTGGATTCCGGCGCTCGGTCATCCGGCTGCCCGAAATATTTCTGCAGCAATACCTGCAACTGGGCACCGTCAATCGGCTTATGGAGCACGCCATCACAGCCGGCCTTCTGCAGCTCGTCAATCTCACTCTCATCGCCTGCGGTAAAGGCGATGATGGGACGGCGGAAACCGGTCTGCCGGAGCATGCGCGTGGCTTCGGGTCCGTCCATTTCCGGCATGTGACTGTCCATGAGAATCATGTGCACGGTTTTCGACATAGCCGTCTGGACAGCCGCCGACCCTGATTCAACAGTGATAACATCCACTCCGTAACGCTTGAGCAGCCGCTCCACCAGGCGACAGTTGTCCGGGTTGTCCTCAGCAACCAGAACGGTGCCGGTAAAGCTCCGGTTGGGCTGGGCGCGGCTGTCGCTTTCCACTTTGAGGTAGCGCCCCAGGGTCTCGTAGAAGCGGCGTTTATCGATGGGCTTGGCCAGATAATCGTCACAACCCGCTTCCCGGTAATCCTGGATATCCTCCGCCATCACGTTCGCGGTCAGCGCCACAACCGGGGTGTTTATACCGGCCTCGCGGATCGCCCGGGTGGCATCGCGCCCGTTCATGACCGGCATTTGGATATCCATCAGGATAAGGTCAAAGACGTCACGATTGGCAAGATCGAGGGCCTCGGCCCCATTGCCGGCATGAACCACTTCCGCCCCGGTCCGAGTGATCAACAGATCGACCAGCTTGCGGTTGACCTCATTATCCTCGGCACAGAGTATCCGGCCGCTCAGCCTGGGTGCCTGCAGCATGGGCAGGGCCCGTCGACGCTGGGTCATTTCCGAGGCGTCGCGAATCAGATGCACACCCTCCAGCGGACCACTGTCTATGGTCACGATGAATTCGCTGCCTTCGCCGTAGGTACTGTGTGCGCTGATGTCGCCACCGAGCAGCTCCGCGAGACGCTTGGAAATACTCAACCCAAGA
>SLIH01000304.1 GCA_007135745.1 Halomonas sp.
ACCGCTGCGAATGCATTCGCGAACCGAGTCGGAAACCGCTGCATAATCCAGGGCATCGGCCAGATCATCGCTCTGGCCGGGGGCGCGGTTGTCCCACTCAAGGCTGAGATCAACCAACAGTCGCTGCTCGACCTCACGCTCCCACTCAAGTTCACCAATAACGGCCTCAACTTCCAGAGCCTCTATCAGGACTGCATCCATCATCTCACCTGTTGTTTCGCCTGTTCTGAAACGGCCGCTTTGGCTACCCTTAAACAGGATTCATCACCTTATTGGAACCTCGGGTACCCCGCAGCCTATGGAAATGCTTCAGACCCTCATTCTGTGCCTGCTTGGCTACCTCAGCGGATCGGTGCTTTTTGCGCCGCTTGCCTGCCAACTGCTTAATGCTCCGCCTCCCCACCTTTACGGTTCACGCAATCCAGGCGCCACCAATGTATACCGCATTGCCGGGCCCGGGCCTGCCTTGCTGACGCTGCTCGGCGATGCGTTCAAGGGATGGCTGCCCGTTGCTCTCGCCCAGGCGCTGGGCAGCTCAACCACCGTTCAGGCGGTGGTGGCGCTGTGCGCCATTACCGGGCACATGCTGCCCTTGTTCTCCCGATTCCGCGGAGGAAAAGGGGTAGCCACAACACTGGGGGCCGGATTGGCACTGGCGCCCGGAACCATCATGGTCCTTGTACTGGTCTGGCTGGTGGTTCTCAAACGTTACCGCATTGTCGCCCTTGCTTCCCTGGCCGCCGCAGCAGCCGGTCCGCTGGCTGCGTTGTGGCTCAACCCGGAAACCTTCGGGGTCTTTCTCATCATCATGCTGATTCTGCTGGTGCGCCATCGCGACAATCTGGTACGTCTGGCGGAAGGCAGGGAATTCCCTTTCAATTAGTGCAGGGCGTCGCACCGCACTAAGCCAACCCCTCCCGACAGGCGGCACTTAATGGCGGCAGTTCCGTCATGGGCCAACGGGGCAACGCCAGCATTTTTTCCCCATCACACTGCCCTGCCATCAGCCGCTCATGGCCGGCATAGGCAATCATGGCGCCGTTATCAGTACAGAATACCGGCCGAGGATAGAATATTTCCGCGCCCGTACGTTCTGCCAGTACTGCAAAGCGCTCACGCAGCGCGCGATTGGCACTCACCCCGCCAGCCACCACCAGGCGGGGAACACCCGTCGCTTCCAGGGCCCGCCGGCATTTGATCGCCAGCGTCTCGACCACGGCGGTCTGAAAAGCCAGGGCAATATCCGCCCGGGTCTGATGGGAATCATCGCCGTTGCGGCGCACATCCTCCAAGGTGTTGCGGGTATAGGTCTTGAGCCCGCTAAAACTGAAATCGAGGCCCGGACGGTTGGTCATCGGGCGCGGAAACTCAAAACGGCCGGCCCTGCCCTCCTCCGCCAGCGCAGCCACATGCGGCCCGCCCGGGTAGGAAAGATCCAGCATGCGTGCAGCCTTATCAAAGGCCTCGCCTGCCGCATCGTCAACGGATTCGCCCAGTAACTCGTACTCACCAATCCCGGCAACCTTAACCAACTGGGTGTGCCCCCCGGAGACGAGCAACGCAATGAAGGGAAAAGCGGGCGCCCGCTCCTCCAACATTGGCGCCAGCAGATGCCCTTCCATGTGATGGACACCCAGCACCGGAATGGACAGGGCCGCAGCCAGGCCATGGGCAAAGGTGCTGCCGACCATCAACGCACCCACCAGCCCCGGCCCCGCGGTATAGGCAATGCCATCAAGCTGGCCACGACTGAGACCGGCCTCGTCAAGGACCCGCTCGCAGAGAGGAAGCAGGCGGCGGATATGGTCACGCGAGGCAAGCTCGGGAACCACGCCACCATAATCAGCATGCTGTGCCACCTGACTGTGCAGCGCATGGGCCAGCAGCCCCCGCTCGCCGTCATAGAGGGCCACACCGGTCTCATCGCAGGAAGTTTCTATACCCAGAACACGCATGAAATCAAAGCCCCGTTCACAAGGAGGCGTAGTTTAACAGAAGGCGGGGTTTACAAGACATCGGGCGGGAAGTAAACTTCTCAGCCCTGATCGGGACCCTGCCTTTTTATGGCATAAGCCGCGCTGTGTTATTCTGGCGGCGCATGATCCCGAAATACGATTGAAAGCTGACAACGATCAAGGTAGGTGATTCTGAATGCCCGCTGTAAAAGTGAGAGACAACGAACCCTTTGACGTGGCGCTGCGTCGCTTCAAGCGCTCCTGCGAGAAAGCAGGCGTGCTGTCCGAAGTTCGCCGTCGTGAGCACTATGAGAAGCCGACGGCTGTCCGCAAGCGCAAGGCAGCAGCCGCCGTCAAGCGTCATCTCAAGAAGCTGCAGCGCGAACAGAAACGCTTCGAGCGTCTTTACTGATCACACGGAGTACTCCGGCGCCGTCGGCGCCCTGTATTCCGTAACGAAACGCCCGCCCTCGGCGGGCGTTTCTGATTGGGGGCAGGCAACACCATGAGCGGCCTGATTCCACAGCGCTTTGTCGAGGAACTGCTCGATCGCACCGATCTGGCGGAACTCATTGGCAGCCGTATTACGCTCAAAAAGAGCGGCAGCAACTACAAGGCCTGCTGCCCTTTCCACGATGAGCGCACACCTTCG
>SLIH01000375.1 GCA_007135745.1 Halomonas sp.
CGATTGCCTTTGGTTTGGGTGGTCGCGAACTGGCAGCTCGAGAGCTGGAGCAGTGGCGCAGTGGCAGCGGCGGAAAAAAGGCGGCCAGCAGCACTAAAAAGAACAGTTGATGGGTCGCGAAACGATTCCGCCCAGAGCCTGAAATTCCAGGGCCCCATTCGGGGCCCTTTGACTATCCTAAAGTGCACCGCACACGGGATTCATTCCATTTCCCTTAGAACCCAGCCAGTGCGCCCGTCTCCATCCGTCTCGGTCCAGATCACGTGGGTGGCCCGGTTGCCGCCTGCTACCAGTGGTCGGGTGGGGCTTCGTTCCCGGTCTTCCCTTAAGGTGATCGCTTCAGGCGTTGCTCCCGCTCCATTGGGTTCCAGAACCTGAGCACGAATCAGCCCATTACGTGGCTCATCCCAGACGGCCAGCAGGCCGGTTTCACCCTGAACGGCCAGGTCGCCATGCCGGGCATCACGGGTGCCCAGACGCCGGGGGGGCGTAAATCCGCTCTCGGCCTGTTGTTGGTGGTACAGCCCCAGCATCTCGTCATGGCCAGTCCAGCTCAACGCATGGAGCTGTCCGTTGAGTGCTGCCAGCGCGCCACCCACGTGCGGGCAGCCGTCGAAGTGCCAGTCAAAGGCGCCCGCCCGTCCCGAATTCTGCCAGTCGCTGCCATCATGGCTGAGCAGGGTCATATCACGTGGCGACCGGTTCCGGTAGAGCAGGTGGGTCGTACCGTCGGAAGCATGGGCCAGACTGTTCCAGCAGCATTGGCAGGTGATCGGATCCAGTGTTTTGGTCCGTTGCCAGTGGCCTTCGTCGGTGCGGGCGTACTGAAGTCCCTGCTCGCCGCTGCGATTGTCCAGCCAGGCCAGATGGAAGCGGCCATCAGGGTCGGCCGTCAGGGCAAAAAAGCCCTGGGCCTCGGTTTCCCGAGCCTGGGGCGGGGCCTCCTGCGCCTGCCAACTGCGGCCGCCGTCGTCGGAACTGGCCAGAACCATGGGCCCGGCGCCCATGAAGCCGTCACCCCGTGTCTGCCAGACCAGCATCAGGCGCTCGCCGTGGACAGCCAGCACCGGATCGTTGTCCCGGCGCACACGGTTCGGCGGGGGCTGATCGGGTGTGACCGTTATCGGAGAGCGCCATTGACCCGTTTCCAGCGATTGGGCCTGAAAAACAACGCGCGCCGGGCCTTCGTCCGGGGTTTCGGTCCAGGCCAGGTAGAGTGCCTGATCCGTGGATGCCAGGGCGATCCCGGTCACTTTCGCGGCATCGGGAAAGTGGCGGAGGTCCCGGTGGCCGGCATCACAGCCGGCAAGGGCAAGGACGAAAAGCCACAGTGCGGGAAGGCCGCCAGGGCGCATTACCACTGCCATGCAACACCTCCAAAGAAGGCACGCCCAACGCCGGGGTTGAGCACGTCCTCCTGACCGGGTTCACGGGCGTCAGCGGTTACGTCCACGGTGTTGACGTGGCGTTTGTCGGCGAGATTGCGTGCCTCGAATGTCAGCGACCAGTCCGATGAACTCTCGTAACCGGCCTGAGCGCCCCAGAGAACCGTCGTGGAGGTACGCGCTGAATTGGCGAAATCCACTGGAATACCATTACGGTAATCCAGCACCGGCCCGGCGTAAAAGCCTGCCGGGCTGTGGTACAGGGGTCTGAATTTCACTTCGTGCTCCGGCAGACCGGGCAGGCGATTGTCGCCCCACATTGGATCATTGCGGAAACGGAAATCCCGCCAGTTCCAGTTGAGCTGTAGCTCCATTCGATGCCCGCCCTGCATGCCAAGCCAGTGCTTTGCGCCAGCTTCCAGTCCACGGTGCCGGGTTCCGTCTGCATTGGTAGTAATGCTGTCTCCCTGCTGCTGCGGATCGGAAAACATCAGGATCTCCCGGCGCAGATGGGATTGAAAGGCTGTGAGCTCCCATTGTGTACCCGTGGCCAGTCCACGCACTCCAAGCTCTAGCGTATGGGCTCGTTGAGCGCGCAGCAACTGATCCTGATCATCGACAAGCTCGCCGTTCAGCGGTGGATCCTCCGCCCGGGCCAGGTTGGCGAACAGCTGCAGATCCTCAAGGGGTTCATGGAGCACACCCAGTCGCGGGTTCATGCCCTTGAAGGTACGGTGTTGGCGGGTGCCATCGGCTTCCTCAACATCCCGTCGTGCAAACAGAGTCTGGGCGCTCAGGGTGAGCGCTGTATCGGATCGCCACCGCCATGCGTTGTCGGCAAATAGCTCCAGGGTCGTGGCGAAGAAGTCCCTTTTCCGGTCCGGTGCTGGAAAGTTGAACTCCTGCACGTTCTCTTCCTGCCCGGCCACCGCCATTATTCCCCAGTGGAAGCGGTTACTTCGCCCCAGCAGGCTGTGTTCGAGCTCATGGCGAAGGAATATGCCGGCATCCTGTTGTTCGCCGTCGATGGTGGCGAAGGGGAGGGGATGGTCCATGCGCAGATCCTGAATGAATGCCCCCAACTGAAGCTCGCCCGGCCCCAGGCCGCGGGCGTGGCTGACAGCAAAGCGAACCAGATCGAGATCCCGGGCGGCGTCCACGGCGGCGAAGTTTGCGTTGGCCTGGCGGTCATCCTCCAGATAGGCTTCGCGATCC
>SLIH01000075.1 GCA_007135745.1 Halomonas sp.
CGGCAATTCGCGAATCGACACACGTCCTGTTAAAAGTCGAGGCCTGTGGCATCTGTCGCACCGATCTCCATATCCTCGATGGCGAACTTGATGAGCCAAAGCTTCCCCTGATTCCCGGTCATCAGATTGTCGGAATCGTCGAAGAAGTTGGCGCCGCTGTCGAGGGACTATCACCCGGAGACCGTGTTGGCGTGCCCTGGCTTGGATATACCGATGGAAGCTGCCGATATTGCCAGCGTGGGCAGGAAAATCTCTGCAGCAATGCCGGCTTCACCGGTTACAGCATGGACGGGGGGTTCGCGGAATACGCCGTCGCCTATTCCGATTTTGCCTTCCCGTTGCCTCAGTCCGCCGATCCCATGGATGTTGCTCCCCTACTCTGTGCCGGGCTTATCGGTTACCGAACCTGGCGCATGGCCGGTGGTCCACGGATCGAGCATCTGGGAATCTACGGATTCGGGGCGGCGGCACACATCATTACCCAGATTGCCGTCTGGCAGAAACAATCCGTCTATGCCTTCACCCGAGCCGGTGACGAAGCCGCCCAGAATCTTGCGCGACGATTGGGCGCGGTCTGGGCGGGCTCCAGCGACGAAACCCCGCCACAAACCCTCGACGCCGCACTGATATTCGCTCCCGTGGGGGATTTGATGGTGACGGCCCTGGAGCATACGGACCGGGGAGGTGCCGTGGTCAGTGGCGGCATTCACATGAGCGATATTCCTTCCTTCCCCTACCGTAAACTTTGGGAAGAACGCTCACTGCATTCAGTCGCCAACCTCACCCGTCAGGATGGGCATGAATTTCTGGAGCTGGCCCCCCGGGTGCCGGTTAAAACGGAGGTCACCCGATACCCGCTCGAATGCGCTAATGAAGCTCTGACAGATCTTCGCCAGGGGCGCTTCAGCGGCGCAGCCGTGCTACAGCCCTGAAGAAATCACCGCTGTTGGCGGGCGTTGCCACCTCCGTGCTGCGGGGGAAGATCATGGATGGCCAGATCGTCCTCGACACGATCAATCAGGGGATCCACACGGCAAAAATCCGCCAGGGTCTCCAGGTCATCGATCACCACACGGCTGCCTTCGACGAAAACCCCGCGTTCCCTGAGCTGGGCAAATGCACGGGACAGGTTTTCCGGGGTCATGTTAAGACGATCGGCAAGAATCCGTTTGGCATAGGGCAGCTCAACCCGCCCGCTGCCTGCCTCTTCCCGCGCGAGGCTTAACAGGAAAGACCCGATACGCTCACTGGAGGTGCGCAGTTTCAGGTCCTTGATCTGGCGGACCATGCAGCGGTAGTGGCGTGAGAGCGTGGCCAGGAGCATCAGGGCGACCTCCGGCTCATCGTGCAGGGCACGGCGAAGGTCCTCGGCGGCCAGCCTGGCAACGCGTGAGTCAGTCAGCGTGTAGGCACTCATAAGATAGGGCGATTCGGTGATTACAGCAGCAAGAATAAACGTATCGACCGGTTGAACGATCTCCACAACCGTCTGTTTACCCTGCTTGTCCGCGCCCCGAAGCTCCACGCTGCCTTCCACAAGGATATAGAGATACTCTGCCCGATCGCCCTGCTCAAACAGCGTCGAGCCCGCCGCCACATCCTCCATGATGGCGCCTTCGAGCAGACGTTTCCGGTTCTCAGGGCTCAGCTCCTCGAATAATGGCGCGAAGGCTAGCCGCTCTATCTCCTGTTCCTGCATGGTTTTTCTGGCCCCCAACTGTTTTTATTACCTTCGGGCAACAACTTTCAGCCGGGAGACAGACCCGGCACCGGCCGCGTTCGGCCAACAGAAAACTCCCTTTACCAAGACCAATCATACGCCAATGACTGAGGTTAAAATTTGATTAGTATCAGTTCCTCCCGTAAAAATGCCTATTCGGGCGTACAGCGGGCAGAGCGAGGCACTTCGTTTCCCCTCTCTGTACCGGCGCATCGTTTCCTTGCGGCGCCAGGCGATCTCCAGAACCACAGAGGTGAGCTCCGAATTGGGTATCGAGGCATTACTGACCTTTCTTGGTGGTATCGGGCTGTTCCTGCTCGGCATGCGCATGATGACCGATGGCCTGAAAATGGCTGCGGGTTCCACGTTACGTGGGATTCTGGTCAGTGCAACGCGCAGCCGGCTGCGAGGCCTGGCATCGGGTGTACTTATTACAACCATGGTGCAGTCTTCCAGTGCCGTCATTTTCGCCACCATTGGTTTCGTTAATGCCGGCCTGATGACGCTGGCCCAGGCGATTGGGGTGATTTATGGCAGCAACCTGGGCACAACGCTTACCTCCTGGGTTGTGGCTCTCATCGGCTTCAACGTTAACCTTCAGGCGCTCTCTCTGCCCGCCATAGGTCTGGGCATGGCCCTTTGGGTAACCATGGGGGTTCGACGGTACGGGGCCCTGGGGCAGGCCGTCGCCGGATTTGGCCTGTTCTTCCTGGGCATTGATGTTCTTCGCGATACCTTTGCCGGCACTGGCGACGTGCAACTGCTGGCCACCTGGGCCGACCTGGGAGCGTGGAGTCTGGTGCTTTTTCTGGGCGCCGGCTTCATTCTCACGGTACTGATGCAGTCCTCAAGCGCCGCCCTGGCAGTGACACTGACCGC
>SLIH01000164.1 GCA_007135745.1 Halomonas sp.
GTCGTAATCCGCTTTTTTCTTCCAGGCTGCTTCCTCTTCGATGAACTGTTCCCATTCCTTGTTAACTTTTGTTGGCATGGGCTTTTCCTTGGGCGGGATATCCTGCGTTTTCCCATCCGCGAGCTCGTTGAGGGCCTTGATCCGTTCCCGGTACTGTTGGACCAGTTGCCGGGCTTCGGAATTGTCTTTCAGCTTTTCGAGTTCGCTGGCGGCCAGATAATAGCTGTGAATCGCCCGGCGGAACTTCCTGTTGTGGTAGTGCTCCTGAGCCTCGTGAACACGCAGGTCAGCATAACATTTATGGATCAGAAAAATGATATGACCGAGGTATTCCTTTGCGGTGCCCGAATGGATGCGACCCGCGTTCTTCTGTCTTTCCACAAATCGAAAGAGCATCTGCAACAGCTGGCGCATTTCCCTGACCTGCTCAGGGTTCTTGAGGGCGCTTTCATCAAGCCCGCCGGTCTGTCCTGCCTCGAGCGCGGTAAGGGCTGCCTGGTCTGCCTCGATCCGGGCTTCGACGTTACCGGGGGCCCCCAGTTCCCGCAGCTTACCTGCCAGTTCAAGGGCGCGTTCAAGGATCATTCGACGCAGTGTCTTATTCAGATAGGAGGCCGGCAGTTCATCGGTGAAACGCCGCAAAAGCGAATGGGAATCCTCCAGTGCCCGGATTCGGCGCATGCGTTCAATGCGTGCCTTCTCCCGCATCTGGCTGATGATCAGCAGCCCCAGGCCAAGAATCATCAGCGCAACAAGCGTAATAATAACCGCAGTGGTTGTCATGGGCCTGTCTTTACTCGCCATGGGTGAATGGCCACAGTATAGACCACGGTGGCTTTAACTGCATGAACTGACATGGGTAATCGGGTAATTTCAGTGATTGGCTGTATAATAATCGCTGACATGGCCTTTGGGGTATTTAATGGATCTTTCCCGAGTCGATCTGAACCTTCTGGTTTACCTTGATGTGCTGCTGCGTGAGAAGAGCGTGACCCGTGCGGCGGATTATCTTGGCATCACCCAGCCGGCGATGAGCAACGGTTTGCGTCGATTGCGAGAGCTCTTTGGTGATCCGCTGCTGGTGCGCACCAGCGAAGGGATGACAGCCACCGAACGGGCCATGGAGCTTCAGCCGGCGGTGCGCGAGATCATTGTTCGGGTTGAACGGGCCGTTCAGAAGACCCGTACCTTCGACGCCCGCGACAGTGAACGTGTCTTTCGCATCATGGCCAGCGACTATGCCGAATCCACCCTCATGCCCAGGGTGTTGCGGGAGATCCGCCAGGCAGCACCCAATGTTACCCTGGACGTACTTACCCCCTCGGACGTCAGCTTCATCGACGTAGAGCAGGGGCGGGTGGACATGGCCATCAACCGTTTCGACACCATCCCCCAGTCATTCCATCAGAAAACACTCTGGCTGGATCATTTCGCCTGCCTGATGAGCGCCAATAATCCAGTACTGAAGGAAACATTCACGCTGGATGCCTACCTGCAGGCAAACCATATCTGGGTGAGCAAGACAGGCTTCGGTGTGGGTGTCGGGGTCAATCCGCGGGACGTTCAGCGGCTGGGCTGGGTTGATGAGGTTCTGAGCCGACTGGGGCGCAAACGCCGGATCTCGGTATTCACTCGCCATTACCAGGTTGCGACGCTGCTCGCGGAACAACACGATGTCATGGCCACCTTACCTTGTCGTGCTGCCTGGTTGCAGAGAAACAACCCCAATCTGGTGGTCAAGGCGCCACCGTTTGATATCCCGCCGATCGACCTGAAAATGGCCTGGAGCCCGCTCCTGCAGCACAATCCTGATCATCAGTGGCTGAGACGGCTGATTGCGACCGTGGCCGAAGAACTGAACGCGGAATTCGAACCCTTCGGGAGAGATTTTGTCAGTAGCTGATCTGCCCCTGCCGACGATAAGCGCCCAGCGCCGCCAGCATGCCGCCCACCAGAGGCATGAACATGAAAGCCGACACCAGGAAACCACCCATCATAATGCACGCCAGGGAAAGCAGGGACACACCGGTTCCAATCCATGGACTCCGTGCTCTTATTGAAATCAGGCCCGCTACGAGTGTCGCAAGCGTTAACAGGACAATGCCCCAGGCTCCCAGTACCTCTGCGGTGTCAGGCGTCGCTTCCGGTGTTGCGCCAATCGTGTTGGCGGCAGCGGACCCGAGTGCAGCCAGCGCCGCAAACAGGGCGCCCGTCATGCTGAGAACACCACCTGCAATAAGCACGATCTTTATTCCCTTCGCGTGACCATTCAACGAAAGGAATTCTATTCCATCATCAGGCGCCTGTTAACCCATATCAGGCGGCGGCGGACTGGCGTATTGGCCGAAGATCCACCTGTTGCGCCATCCACTGCAGCACATCGCCAAAGACTTCCAGTCGATTGATGTCGTGGAAGGGTTCGTGGCGGATGCCCGGGTAAATTTTCAGTTCCACCCTGGGATGGCCGGTCTGTCGGAAGGCCTTCGCCAATGCGGTGGGGCCGTGCCCGAATTGTCCAACCGGGTCCTGATCCCCGGCGAGAATGAACAGGGGCAGGTTGTTGGGAATGGCGCGCTGCGAATCAGGCCGGATCAGATGCTGTATCCCGCCACTGAAATCATGCCAGAGCTGAGTCGTGCACTCGAAGCCACAGGCCGGGTCGCTGATGTAGTTGCGTACCGCCTGATGATCATTGCTCAGCCAGTCAAACGGCGTCCCCGGGGTTTTGACCGAGGCGCTGAAAGCGTCGAACGTTACCCGCTTCAGTACAGGACTCCTGCCCCGTGGTCCGCAGCGGCGGCGCTCAAGTGCCACCAGCATTCTCAGCGCCCGAAGCCGCCAGGGGTTTTCAAGATTGGTGGCAGAGAGTATCAGCCCATCGGGAATGGCCGGCATTACGCCGCGCATCAGGGCATCCTGGGCTATAAATGAGCCCATACTGTGCCCCAGAAGGAAGCTGGGGCTGTCGGGCCACTGGTCGCGGATCCAGTGCTGTACCCGGGCGGTGTCATCCAGAACCAGGTCCCAGCCGTTGTGGTCTGCGTAATGGCCCTGATCGCGGGGGGCAAGCGCCGGGTCATGACCCCGGTGATGATGGGCGACAGCCGCGAGACCCGCCTGGGCGAGTACCTGGCCAAATTCATCATAGCGGCCGGCGTGTTCCGCCATACCGTGACAGATATGCACCACGGCACGCGGGGCATGGTCGCGGGGTGTCCAGCAAAGGGCCTTTATTGAATGGCCGTCCCTGCCTTCAAGTTGAGCTTCAGAGAATCCTTTGTTCTTGGCCATTGTTGATCCTGTTTTATTGTTAATTTTCCAGATTCTAATGAAGGTACATGCCAATACTGCGTGACAGTACACATATTAGCGGTTTGCCGCCATCAGATTGAGGGCGCGCTCAAGCATCGGATCACGGCCCTGATTCCGACCCTGGCGACCAAGGAATGGCAGCCGGATGTGCGGAGGAATGCCCTCATCCTCATAGATCTGACCATCATAGGCGCGGTAGATTTCGTTGGAGAGCGTCAGGTTCCAGCCGTTGGGAAGATGGCGCTCCAGTGTGTCTGACAGTATGCCATGGGTTGGCTCCCCAATCAGGGTCAGACGGGGGTGTTGAAGCAACGCCAGAACGAGTATTTCCGCTGCACTGGAAGTGAGTTCGCTGGTAAGCACGTAAAGGTTGCCTCGGTAGGTTCCCGAAGCTGCGGGTACAACCTGAACCGATTGTTGGCCCGTCATACCACTGCCATGGCGGGCAGATTTGGTAAAGGCGACCCGCTTGCGGTCCATGAGATACGACGCAAAGCTCAGCGCCACACCGTCATAGCCACCGCCATTGCCGCGCAGATCGAGTACCAGATTGGGCCGAGTCCCCAGTTCACTGAGGATTGACGGCATCAGATCTTCCACGGCCTCTATGTCCTCCGCTGGATGCCCGAGTTGCCCGCTTTGGCCCGCCATGGCACGGATATTAAGGTAGCCGGCCGAATCACTCAGCTTTCCCCATTCAACCAGATGGCGTTTACAGCGGCGAATACCGCCCTGAAGGTAATCCTCATCGATTACTTCATGCAGCCATTCGCGCAGCTCCCCGAGGTAACTTTCGATCTCGCGTGGATCACCGGCGGCATCAAGCTCCTGGCCCAGTCGCCGATACAGCGCCGGCTGCGCCCCGGCATTGTAGTGGCCCCAGGGAGAATGAAGACGCACATGGCCGTCCTTCAGAGGGCGGAGCATGGCCGCGAGTACACCAAACAGATGCTCTGGATGGGTATCGGAGGTAACGGCGGATCGGTGTTTCTGGCGAATGCGCTCCCAGTTCAGGCCCTTGAGCTCGAAAAGGGCATATTGTTCCGCAAAGGTCTGCCAGAACACCTCAAAATTATGGATCGGATCGCTTGAATCCTGTTTCTCAGACTCTGCCACGGTTCGGGGCAGTGCCTTGAGCTTGCTGAAGCCGACCCGTGTCACCCCCGTGGCGCGACGTGCGCTGAAAGTTCTGCCGCTCTGGGAAACCTCCAGGTCCACGTAACGCTCGGTCAGCTCTTCCAGGCAACCTGAATGGACCGGAAGGCAGCTTATGCTGGTTTCCTCAAAGAAGGTGTAATGATCTTCCGTAATCCAAAGGATCTTGCCATAGCCGCGAGAGCGCCAGACCCCCTCAAGGCGCTTGAAATCAGTGACCGAGGCCATGTTCTCAGGTGATTCGATTGGCGCCATGGTGGCATGCTCCTGGTTTGGCTGGCCGGTGCGGCAGCCCAGGGGGGATGCAGTCTCTTATAAGGGCAGACTGCGCAGCTCGACGGATTCCCGTCCATATTCCCACATACGCTCGAAGGTTTCCGCCAGTGGCCGAACACGGCGTCCGGCATTGAAATTGGCGAAGCCCTCGATGGAGCCGGGTTGATGGCGGAATATCACGCCAGAATCATCTGCCAGGATAAATGGCGACAACTCGTGCGGATAGTCAGTGTTAACCAGACGAAGGCTCATATGGGTTGGCAGCCTGCGCATCAATTCAATCAGCCGATGTCGGCTTTTAACCAAAGAGGTGTCATCGTGGATCAGGAATCGGATTTCGCTGAAGCGGCTGCGCCGCGCCAGGTGAGACACGGCATCGACCAGAAACGGGTCATCGTAGAGTTCGTGGCTCAACTCGACATCGTAAATCCAGAGCCGTCTCAGTGCCTGATCGCTCATCGCCCGAAGCAACCCCATATGATCCCCGTCACTTTGGATATGCCAGCTTGTCGTATCCGTTCCCAGTCGTGTGGGTGAGGGGGTCTCGGCGGTTTGTTCAAGGACCGGGGTCAATGCGGTGCAGCGCATGAGCTGATGAGGGATTCCGGCTTCCATGTGGCTGCCGGACACACTGTAGAAGCCGAAACGGTTGTAGAAGGAGAGCGCCTGCTCCTGGGCGCTGAGTTCAAGGTAATCGTAGGCGGGCATCGCATCCGTCATCATCCGGCGAAGCAAGCTGCTGCCGATGCCTCCGTGGCGATGATTGGCGGCCACCGCCATACGTCCGATCCCCCCAGCTCCCGTGCCAGTGGGATAAAGCCGGGCCGTGGCCACGGCACCTGCTTCAGGTGTTTCCACCAGGTAGTGGGTTGCGATCGCGTCGGTTTCGTCCCATTCCATCGCTTCCGGCACCGCCTGCTCGTCAATGAAAACGGTGCGGCGCAACTCCGTGATGGCCTGTGGAATAGCGTCCCAGTTATGGGTGCTGATCTTCACGCCTGGTCCTCATCCGCTTCCTCGGGGTCGTAAAGGCTGCCCTGGTTGAAAAGGTGTGTGACCAGTTCGGCCAGGGCATCCTCCTCCATCCAACTGTTCAGCTCGTCGGCGGGAATTCGCCGACCTGCGCAGAGAAGCTTCGCAAGCTCCCGGGCTTCATGGCGCAGAACGTAACGCTCTCCATCAACGAACAGATAACGTTCCTCGCTGTTCACATCATGGAAGGCGAAACGACTGCCTTCATTCCAGCTCAGATCGCGGCCCACTGCCACCTTCTGACGCACATTTTTTACTGAATGCGGCTCGTCGGGGGCTTCCACAATCCCGCTGTGCTTGGGCTCGGTCATGGCCTGACCAAACCAGGCCGCCAGCAGATCCCGGCGTCCGGTGTTCGCAGTCACAATACGAATCAGCTCGTCAATCACTGGCTGATCGATACGGCCCGGGTTATCGAGTACGCGGGGGTCGGGATCGCTCAGATGGTTTTCCAGAGGGAGCTGGCCAACCAGGAAGTCACTGAAACCGGTCAGAATTTCCGCTTCGTTGGGCGTACGGAAACCGATGGAAAGCGTGATGCAGTCATTCTCCGCAATGCCCCAGTGGGAAACGCCCGGCGGCAGGTAAAGCATATCGCCCGGATTGAGAACGTATTCCTCCAGCGTCTCGAATTCGCTCAGTATATGCAGCGGAGTTCGGTCCACCCGGGGGGAATCCTGGTCGCAGACGGGGCCGAGCTTCCATCGCCTTTGCCCCTCGGTCTGGAGCAGAAAAACGTCGTACTGGTCGAAGTGGGGGCCCACACTGCCGCCAACCGGCGCATAGCTGGCCATGATGTCATCCAGCCGCCAGTTGGGAATAAACCGGAACGCCTCCAGCAGATCCGCGACCTGCGGCACCCAGTAATCCAGACCCTGCACCAGCAGCGTCCAGTGGCTTTCGGGAAGGGACTGGAAGTGATTCTCATCAAAGGGACCGTTACGCAACTGCCAGGGTGCCCCGTCCTCCTCCTCCAGAACGATCCGCGATTCAATCTCGGTCTCACAGGCCAGGCCGGCCAACTCGTCCGCGGCAACGGGGGATTCCAGATCCGGAAAGGCATTGCGGATCAACAGTGGCCGCTTCTGCCAGTATTCCTTCAGAAAGGTTTCGACGGAGTACTCGCCCAGTGGGTGCGTGGCCATGCTGATGTCCCTATCGTTGGTTGCGAATGGCTCTGGCCTGTTCGGCCGCGTTGCCCGTGTAGGTCTCAGGGGTCAGCTCCCGGAGTTCCGACTTGGCCTCCCAGGGGATATCGAGACCATCAATGAACTCGCGGATGGTTTCCGGTGTCATGGCCTTGCCCCGAGTGAGCTCCTTGAGTTTCTCATAGGGCTTCTCAATCTGGTACCGACGCATCACCGTCTGAATCGGCTCGGCCAGAACTTCCCAGCTATGCTGCAGGTCTTCCTCCAGACGCTTGGGGTTAACCTCAAGCTTGGAGAGGCCTTTGGAGCTGGCCTTGTAGGCGATCAGGCTGTGGGCAAACCCAACCCCAAGATTACGCAGTACGGTGGAATCGGTCAGGTCACGCTGCCAGCGGGAGATTGGCAGCTTGTTGGCCAGATGATCGAACAGCGCGTTGGCAATGCCAAGGTTTCCCTCGGAGTTCTCGAAATCGATGGGGTTGACCTTGTGCGGCATGGTAGAGGAACCGACTTCCCCCTCCACGGTACGCTGCTTGAAATAGCCCAGTGAGATATAGCCCCAGAGATCGCGGTCCAGATCCATGAGTATGGTGTTGAATCGGGCAATGGCATTGAAAAGCTCCGCAACGTAATCATGCGGCTCAATCTGCGTCGTGTAGGGGTTCCAGTGCAGGCCCAGAGACTCCACGAAACCCTGGGCATTGGTCGCCCAGTTGATATTCGGATAAGCGGAAAGGTGCGCATTGTAATTGCCCACGGCACCGTTGATCTTGCCCATCAGAGGCGTGTTGGCCACCTGGTGGCGCTGGCGCTTGAGCCGGAAGGCGACGTTGGCGAGCTCCTTGCCCACCGTGGTGGGGGAGGCGGTCTGCCCATGGGTACGCGAGAGCATCGGCTGCTCGGCCAGCTCGGTTGCCATCCTGGTGAGGTCGTTGATCAGACTGTCCATGGCGGGCAGAAGGGCATGATCCAGGCCTTCACGGAGCATCAGGGCATGGGAGAGGTTGTTGATGTCTTCGGAGGTGCAGGCAAAATGCACAAACTCTCCCACATTCTTCAGCTCCGGCAGATCGCCGCTGACACTGGCAAACTGTTCCTTGATGAAATACTCCACCGCCTTGACGTCGTGGTTGGTGGTGCTCTCGATTCGTTTCACGGACTGCGCGTCGGCCAGTGAAAACGAGCTGACCATACGGTCCAGAAAGGCGTTGGCGTCGCCGGAGAAGGGCGGCACTTCGGGAATTTCCGGGTGGTCGGCCAGTCTCTGTAGCCACCGGATTTCCACCGCGACCCGGCAGCGGATCAGACCATACTCGCTGAAAATCTCCCGCAGGATGGAAACCTTGTCCCCGTATCGGCCATCAACAGGGGATACAGCGGTCAGCGCATTCAGCTCCATTTCAGGACCTCTTGTGATCAGATGTAGGAAAGGCGTTGATTATACATGAAAGGGACTGGAGGCCGCAGGGACGGATTCCTTCGCATGCCTGGGAGTCGGGTGGTGGCAGGTTCCTGCACGGTCCAGCGATCTAATCCAACTCCCTCAGAATCTGGTTGGCACACTCCACTACTTTCCCGCGCCGAAAAATCAACTGCCAGCGACGGCCACCCAGCTGGCGCCAAAGTACCGCCGAGCGGATACCGGCAAGCAGCAGGGCGCGGATTCGGGCGGCGTTTTCTTCCACCTGCAGGTGCGCACGGTGGCCGCTCACATTAATGCGTACACGGAACGTGCTGATGGTGTCCAGATAGATATCCGCAAGATTGCCGATCACATTCTGATGCGTGCAGCCAAAGTGATCGGCGCCACGTCGGGCCTTCTCGATGCGGTCACCGATTATGTTGAGCATGTCGCTGCTCTTCTGCAGTTTGTGCTCAAGCTGGATCAGATTCAGGCTGTAGCGCAGCACCACCGCATCATTTGGCGTCGCATTCTGCCCCATGACCTTGCTCAGCTTTTTCAGGCCTTCCCGCAGCCCGTAGAGATCACCGTAGACATCCAGCACACGGTCCGGGTTGGTCTGGAACAGGGACTGGATACTGGATTCGAAGGGACTTTCGGGGCATTGACCCTCGGAGGCGATCATGTGCACCAGCGAGGTTGCCTGGAAGACGCCGGCCAGTGCCAGCGTCTGGTCATAGAGTTTCTGGTCCAATGGAATGGTCCTCAGGCTGTTACTGCGCGATCCGCCTGCGGGGCCGACTCATCGCGAAAGGTGGATTCAATGACGCCGCCGCCAAGGCAGACTTCTTCCTGATAGAACACCACGGATTGACCGGGCGTGACGGCCCGCTGTGGTTCGTCGAAGACCACCCGGAAGCCGTCAGCCGTTTTTTCCAGGGTACAGGCCTGATCCGGCTGGCGGTAGCGGGTCTTGGCCATGCACCGCAGCGGCAGTTCCGGTGCTTCGCCGCTGACCCAGTCTATCTCCCAGGTCTGCAGGCCACGGCTGAAGAGCAAGGGGTGCAGCTTGCCCTGGACCGCGATCAGGACGTTGCGCTCCAGGTCCTTCTCGGCGACGTACCAGGGGTCGCTGCCGAATTCCGCCATACCGCCAATGCGCAATCCCTGGCGTTGCCCAATGGTGTGATACATCAGCCCCTGATGACGGCCAATGACCTGGCCCTCGGGGGTTTCGATATCGCCTGGCTGGGCCGGCAGGTACTGTTGCAGGAACTCAGAGAATCGACGTTCACCAATAAAACAGATGCCGGTGCTGTCTTTCTTGTCGTGGGTAACAAGCTTGGCTTCTTCGGCGATACGGCGAACATCCTTCTTGTCCAGCTCGCCAACCGGGAAAAGGGTGCGTGCAATCCGGTGGCCGGGCACCGCATGCAGGAAATAGCTCTGATCCTTGTTGGGATCCAGCCCACGCAGCAGCTCTGCCTTCTCGCCCCGCACCCGATTGCGTACGTAGTGCCCCGTGGCGATGTAGTCCGCGCCCATGGTCAGGGCATGATCCAGAAAGGCCCGGAACTTGATCTCTTTGTTGCAGAGGATATCCGGATTGGGGGTGCGTCCCGCCTTGTACTCCGCCAGGAAATGCTCAAACACCCGATCCCAGTATTCCTCCGAAAAACTCACCGTGTGCAGCCTGATGCCGAGCCGCCCGGCCACGGCGGTGGCGTCCATCAGGTCGTCCATGGCGGTGCAGTTGCCGCTGCCGTCCTCTTCGTCCCAGTTTTTCATGAACAGGCCTTCCACCTGGTATCCCTGCTGCTTGAGCAGCAGAGCAGAGACGGAGGAGTCCACGCCGCCGGACATGCCGACAATCACGCGCGGGGCTTCGGTGCTGTTGTGTGCGGGAAACTGGGACATGAAGCGCAGTCTTTGCGAAAAAATGGAATGCGTATTGTAAAGACCGGGACAGCGGATCGCCAATCCTGACCTCCACAGATCGTAGGGTGCCGGTGAGCGAAGCGCACCGCACCAGGATCCATGCCACAC
>SLIH01000137.1 GCA_007135745.1 Halomonas sp.
CACGGGCCATCGAATGTGCGCAATCCCTGGAAGCCGGCGGCGCCAGCCGCATCACCATTCACGCCCGGACCAAAACCGACGGCTACAGGCCACCCGCCTACTGGCCCTGGATTGCCCGGGTACGGGAAGCGATCTCCGTTCCAGTTACCGCGAACGGCGAGATCTGGACCCTGGCGGATTATTTCCAATGTCGGGAGGAAAGCGGCTGCGAGGACATCATGCTGGGTCGCGGGCTGATTGCCCGTCCGGATCTGGCTCTGCAGGCACAGCAGGCATTGCGCGGCGAAGAGCTTACCCCGTGGAGCTGGCAGGACCTTCGCCCTTACCTGATTGAGTTCTTCGATACCATCATGGCCACCTTCGAAACCCGGCATATGGCCGGACGGCTCAAGCAGTGGCTCACTTATCTGCGCCTGACCTACCCGCAAGCCGAACAGCTGTGGCAGCGCATCCGGAAGGAAAAGGACCCCTACCGGGTGGCAGAGGCCCTGCGGGATTCATTCGATCAACGAACGGCCTATGACCTGACCGGCTGAACCCAGCCGCCCAGTTCAGCCCACCACTTCCGCCATGTTGCCGTACTCTTCCAGCCAGACGCGGCGATCCGCCGCGCGCTTCTTGCCCAGAAGCATATCCATTCGATCATCGGTGCCGTCCTCTTCGCTCAGGCTGAGCTGAACCAGCCGACGTGTATCGGGCGCCATGGTCGTTTCACGAAGCTGCAGAGGGTTCATCTCGCCCAGCCCCTTGAACCGCTGGGTCTGGATCTTCCCTTTGCGCTTCTCGGCCGCCAGGCGGTCAAGGATACCCTGCTTCTCATGCTCATCCAGGGCATAGAAGGTCTCTTTGCCCAGATCAATCCGGTACAGGGGCGGCATAGCCACATAGACATGGCCTGCCTCGACCAGCGGCCGGAAGTGCTTGACGAAAAGTGCGCACAGCAATGTGGCAATATGCAGGCCATCAGAGTCGGCATCCGCAAGGATGCAGATCTTGTCGTAGCGAAGCCCCTTGAGATCGCCGGATCCTGGATCCACTCCAATGGCAACGGCAATGTCGTGCACCTCCTGAGAGGCGAAAATCTCGCTCGGGTCCACCTCCCAGGTATTGAGGATCTTACCCCGCAACGGCATAACGGCCTGATACTCACGATCCCTGGCCTGCTTGGCGGAACCACCGGCAGAGTCACCCTCCACCAGGAAAAGCTCTGAGCGGGTGGCGTCAGCCCCTGTGCAGTCAGCCAGTTTTCCCGGTAACGCAGGCCCCGAGGCCACCTTTTTACGGGCCACCTTGCGCGAGGCTTTGAGCCGCTTCTGGGCATTACCGATGACAAACTCCGCCAGCTCCTCGGCCACATCGGTATGCTGGTTCAGCCAGAGACTGAAGGAATCCTTGACCACGCCGGAGATGAAACTGGCTGCTTCACGCGATGAGAGACGCTCCTTGGTCTGGCCCGAGAACTGCGGCTCCTGCATCTTGAAGGACACCACGTAGCTGCAGCGATCCCATACATCATCCGGCGCCAGTTTCACGCCCCGGGGGAGCAGACTGCGGAACTCGCAGAATTCACGCAATGCCTCCAACAGGCCCGTTCGCAGCCCGTTCACGTGAGTTCCCCCCTGGGCCGTCGGAATCAGGTTAACGTAGCTTTCCGCCACCACCTCCGGATCCTCCGGCTGCCACTGCAGCGCCCAGCTCACCTCTTCGGTATTGCCCACCATGTGCCCGGTAAATGGCTCGCGCGGCAGACATTCCCGATCCGCCAGGGCGGTTTTCAGGTAATCGGTCAGCCCATCCTCGTAATACCACTCGTCTTTTTCGCCACTCTCCTCCTGCAGAAAGGTCACCGTCAGTCCCGGGCAGAGTACTGCCTTGGCCCGCAGGTTGTGACGCAGACGGCTGATGGAAAAACGCGGGCTTTCAAAATATTCCGGGTTGGGCAGGAAGGTAACCTGGGTGCCGGTATTGCGCTTGCCAACGCTATCAATGACTTCCAGATCCTGAACCTTGTGGCCATTCTCGAAACGGATCTGATGCAGCTGACCGTTACGCCGGATCAGCACGTCCAGTTCCAGAGAGAGCGCATTCACCACTGAAACACCTACCCCGTGCAGACCGCCCGAGTACTGGTAATGGTCCTTGGAAAATTTACCCCCTGCATGCAGCCGCGTCATGATCAGCTCCACCCCGGGGATCCCCTCCTCCTGATGGGCATCCACGGGCATACCGCGACCATCATCGGTGACCGACAACCGCCCATCACGATGAAGCACCACGTCGATACGACGGGCGTGCCCGGCGAGTGCCTCGTCGACACTGTTATCAATCACTTCCTGGGCAAGGTGGTTGGGACGGCTGGTGTCGGTATACATCCCCGGACGCTTGCGGACCGGATCCAGCCCCTTGAGGACTTCAATGGAATCGGCGTTGTAGTCGCTTCGCTGTGTCATGGATGGGCTTTTCTCATTGAATTACGACAGGCCGGCGAGCCATGGGACGACCGCCGGAGGCTATTGAGCAGACAATGTAACAGAGTTCAGCGCGCGTTGGGATAACCAACCCGCAGAGGGAAGCCTTCCGCATACAGATTGA
>SLIH01000167.1 GCA_007135745.1 Halomonas sp.
ATGCTGCTGGGGCTGGCCCTGGGGGCCTATGGGCTCAGCCAGGCGCTGCTGCAGATTCCCTTCGGCATGCTGTCCGACCGTGTTGGGCGTAAACCTCTTATCTTTGCCGGCCTGATCCTGTTTGCGCTCGGGAGTCTTCTGGCGGCCGTCTCCACCTCAATCTACGGGGTGATCCTGGGGCGATTGCTGCAGGGCGCGGGGGCGATCGCCAGCGTGTTGATGGCGCTGGTCAGCGACCTGACCCGGGAAGAAAACCGTACCAAGGCCATGGCTGGAATCGGTCTGACCATTGGTGTGGCCTTTGCACTTTCGCTGGTTCTGGGGCCCGTACTGGGCGAGCGACTGGGCCTCTCTGGACTGTTCTATATGACCGCCGGTCTGGCCGTCGTCGGCATGATTCTCGTCGCGACCCTGGTTCCGACGCCAGATCGACTGGCGCACAATCCCGATACCCAGCCGGTTCTGCGCGAGCTGGGGCAGGTGCTGGCCATTCCCAGCCTTCTGCGCCTGGATGTTGGGATTTTCGTCCTGCACCTGGTGATGACTGCGGCCTTTCTCATTATCCCGCTGATGCTGCGCGACGACGTGGGCGTGGCCTCTGCCAGCCACTGGTGGGTTTATCTGTCGGTCATGGGGGCAGCGTTCTTTGCCATGCTCCCATTCATCATACTCGGCGAGAAAAAGCGCCAGATCAAAGCGGTCATGATCGCCGCCGTGGCATTGTTGACGCTCGCTATCGCGGCGCTTGGGTTTGAGTTTGGTGCGCTCTGGCAGCTTTGGCTGGTGCTCTTTTTGTTCTTCATGGCGTTCAATCTGCTGGAGGCGCTGCTGCCTTCAATGATCAGCAAGGAGGCGCCGGCGGCCCGCAGAGGATCTGCCATGGGAGTTTATTCCACCAGCCAGTTCCTGGGTGCCTTTGTGGGTGGCGCCGCCGGTGGCTGGGTGGCTGGTTTCTGGGGGGTGACCGGTGTTATTGTGCTGATGGTAAGCTCGACTGCCCTGTGGCTGGTATTGACCCTTACCATGGCGCCACCGCGATACGCCCGCAGCGTGACGCTCCACCTGGATCGGTGCGAGATGCCTGATCCTGAAGACGCAAAGCAGGCGCTCATGAGGGTTCCCGGGGTATTCGAAGTGGTGATTCCAGCCGATGGAGAGGAAGCCTGGCTCAAGGTTGATCACCAGGCGCTGGACGAAAACGAGTTGCAGCGGCTGTCGTTCGTCAGCCGTCAATAACCGTCAATAACAAAGGCCCGAGCCAGGGAGGCGGGGCCGGAATTGAAGCCTAAAAGCTAAGGAGTCTGTTATGGCCCGAGGGGTAAACAAAGTCATTCTGATCGGAAACCTGGGCGCCGACCCGGAGGTCCGTTATACCGCCAATGGAAATGCGGTAACCAATCTCAGCGTGGCGACCGACGAGAGTTACAAGGATCGTAACACGGGCCAGATGGTCCCCCGCACCGAGTGGCATCGTGTGGTGATGTTCGGCAAGGTGGCGGAAGTTGCCGGCCAGTACCTGCGCAAGGGATCCAAGGTCTACATCGAAGGTCGCCTGCAGACCCGCAAATGGCAGGGCCAGGACGGTCAGGACCGCTATACCACGGAAATCGTGGTCGACATCAACGGCCAGATGCAGATGCTCGACAGTCGCGGCGGTGGCGGTGGTGCTGAAGCCGGTGGTGGCATGGCGGCCGGAGGTGCTGCTGCAGGCGGTGCCGCTGCGGCCCAGTCAGGTCAGGCATCTGGCGGCGGCTACGCACCCCAGGGCGGGCAGCAGGATACGGGAATGCCTGAGCCTGTGGATGATTTTGATGATGATATTCCGTTCTAGAGTTGACCTAAGAGTTCCTGGTGCCTGTCTAGTCCTGAAATAGGTCTCAACTCTTCAGGACGGGACAGACTTAACAAAAAGGCCCTGCCAAACCGGCAGGGCCTTTTTGTTCTTGGCGCAGGCACTGTTGGGGGTCAGGCTGCGTGATTATGGCGCCTTGCGGCCGCAAACAGGCCAATCAGCCCAATACCCAATAGCCCCAGTGCCCCTGGTGCTGGAACCTGTGCTGCGGAATTTCCCCAGAGGTAGACATTTGAGAGGCCCAGGGTGCCTTGCTCTTCATGCTCGGCTGTCCAGCCTGCCTCAAAAACACCGCTGATCGAATAACTCATCCAGTCTGAGGTAACGTGTTTCTTTCCGAACTTGAATGCGACGTGGAGGTTGTCAAATTCATCGTAGAGTGTTTCCGCGAAGAGTATGGTTCCCGAGGTGCCTCCAAAACCGTCTGTCTGGAACCAATCTCCGGCTAAAGACCCTTCATCCGCCTCCAGCCATTCTATCTTCTCAAGGCCCAGATCCTCGTGGAAAGCGAGGTTGTTGGGCATGTTTGCCCCATCGGTCGCTGCGGAACCCTCACAGCTGGCGCTCCCCTGGGATGGAGAAAATAGCATGTACCTGTCGTCTTCTGTGCTATGGCACTCAATGGGCGCCGCAACAGCAGTGCCTGCGAGCGACAGTGCAAGACTTGAGGCTGCAATGGCTGCCGCTTTTCTGATATCTCGTTTCATGTCCGAACTCCTTTTCGTCGGA
>SLIH01000368.1 GCA_007135745.1 Halomonas sp.
GGTTCAATGCACACACTGACCAGAATAAGGAAAAAGTGACTCCAATGAGCGAAGCGACGCAGCCCTGGAAAGAATCCATGCCCGACGCGCAGTTTCAGCTGATGCGCGACATTCTCGCCGCACCCAGTCCCATCGGGCTGGAGGCCGCCATGACCTTTGGCGTGCTCAAACCCTATTTTGAGAAATTCGCCCCCAGTGACTGGCACGTTCATCAGTTCAAAGGCCATGCAGGCGTTGTACTGGATACACATCCGGGGCGCGACGACCTGTTCAAGATCATGATCATCGGGCACGCGGACAAAATCCGGATGCAGGTTCGCAGCATCGGTGATGACGGCAAGATCTGGATTAACAGCGACTCGTTCCTGCCAACCACGCTGATCGGCCACGAGGTCAAACTGTTCAGCGAGGATCCGGAAAACCCTGGCAGTTACCGGGTGATCGAGGGTGGAACCGTAGAGGCATTGGGGGCCATTCATTTTGCCGACCCCACCGTGCGCTCCGGCGAAAAGGGAATCAAAAAAGAACAGCTTTACCTGGAACTCCAGATCCATGGCGAGAACAAAAAAACCCAGGTGGAAAAGCTCGGCATTCGTCCCGGGGATTCCATTCTTCTGGATCGCCCCATCCGCAAGGGCTTCAGCCCCGATACCTTCTATGGCGCCTATCTCGACAACGGATTGGGTTGTTTCGTCACGGCGGAAGTGGCACGACTGATTGCCGAAGCCGGCGGAACCGACAAGGTACGGTGCCTTTTCGCCATGGCCACCTATGAGGAAATCGGGCGTTTCGGGAGTCGCGTACTGGCCGGCGAGCTTCGTCCGGACGCACTGATTGGCGTTGACGTGAACCACGACTACAAAGCGGCGCCCGGTGTCGGCGACAAGCGTCTGGCTCCGCTTGAAATGGGCAAAGGGTTCACCATGTCCGTAGGCGCCATCGCCAGCGAGCAGCTCAATCGCATCATCGAAACCACCGCACGGGAACACGACATCCCCTTCCAGCGCGACGTCTGTGGAGCGGACACGGGTACGGACGGCATGGCCGGCGTGCTCGCCAGTGTTGACTGCGCGGCCACATCCATAGGCTTCCCAATCCGGAACATGCACACCATTTCGGAGACGGCCAATACCAAGGATGTGCTTGCGGCCGTTCATGCCATCACGAAATCCGTTCAGGCGCTTGATGCCCTGCCCTCGCTGGACCGCGAATTTCTGGATAACCACCCACGCCTGGATCAGGCCTCGACCCTGGGACATCAGGGTTCCGATAAACCTGAAAACGGTAAAGATGACAGCGAAAGTTGACAGGGCCATCGTGAAAACACGGATTCTGCTCTGCCTCGTGGCAACGCTGGCGGCAACTGCCGTCAGCGCTGATGAGACGGATACTCGCGGGGAGCGGCCGCTCCCACAACCTCTTGGGGGAGGTTTCGAGAACGGCTACGATCCCCACGCAACCCGAGCAGACTTTCCGGCCAACCGGACGGTCTATATTGGCGCCCAGTCGCTGGCTACCCAGATCATTGACCGGGACGTCAACGCGAGGCGCCAGGATGCCCCTCGCACCCTCCAGGCACGCTTCGGAAAATTCCTCAATCCCTACGTTTCCACTGAAGCGCGGCTGGGTTTCGGTACCGGAATTCGCTCCGGTGATGCCCGTATCGACCGCATGGGCGGCCTCTATTTCAATGCCTACTGGCCATTCAATGACCGCGTGGCCATCTACGTGATGTCCGGCGCCACCTACGCCGAAGGCAGCACCCGTAAAGACACCGACAACCAACGCCGCAGCTGGTCAGAATCCGGATTAAGCTATGGCGCTGGCCTCAACCTGTTCACCCGGGGTGGTTTCGGCGTTTATGCGGAATACGTCTGGTATCTGGATGAGGAGCTCAGTCCAGGGGAGGTCGACATCGAAGGCTGGGGAATCGGCGGACAGGTCGCGTTCTGAGCCTGCTTTCTGCAGAGGGCATCAACGGGGAATAAAGCAAAAGAGAAAATGGCGGTGGGCCAGGGATTCGAACCCCGGGAGGGCGTTAACCCTCGGCGGTTTTCAAGACCGCTGCATTCGACCACTCTGCCAGCCCACCGCGCTGGCTGTCGTTGCGACAACGCGACGGATGATACCGAATTGCTGATAGGTGTCAACGCTTCACACGCCGGAATGGACGGAATGCTTATTGAAAACTCCTCGAGCGACGCGACGACGGGGCAAGGAGCGAGTGTGACCCGGTGCCGATAGTTTAATAACCCATTGAATCCTGCGCTAAAGCCTTTATTATTGGCGTTGATCTACGATTCTGATGTCAACAGGAGAGTTCGGATGGACAATAACCGGTTTCCCGGTGCAGCAACCCAGACTCAGCAGGGCGCGGGCAGCCAGCCGCTGAGTGATGAGGTTGTTCACGTACTGCGCAACACCTACATGCTGCTGGGACTTACCCTGGCGTTCTCCGCACTGATGGCCGGCGTCAGCATGACGCTGAACCTGCCCCACCCCGGGCTGATCCTGACGCTGGTCGGCTTTTATGGCCTGCTGTTTGCGACCCACAAGCTGCAGAACAGCGGCTGGGGCCTGA
>SLIH01000274.1 GCA_007135745.1 Halomonas sp.
CAACCCGGTGATCATGCTCGACGAGATCGACAAGATTGGCACCTCCTTCCAGGGGGATCCCGCCTCGGCGCTGCTCGAGACGCTCGACCCGGAACAGAACAACCAGTTCCTGGATCACTACCTGGACCTGCGCATTGATCTTTCCAAAGTGCTGTTCATCTGCACGGCGAACCAACTCGACACCATCCCCCAGCCGCTGCTGGATCGCATGGATACCATCCGCCTTTCCGGCTACATCACGGAAGAGAAGCTGGCCATCGCCAAACACCACCTGTTGCCACGTCTATTGAAACGGGCCGGGCTGAAGAAGAAGCAGATGGACATCACCGACGGTGCGGTACGTCAGGTGATTGAGGGTTATGCCCGCGAGGCCGGCGTGCGCAATCTGGAGAAGCAACTGCACAAGGTGGTGCGCAAGGGCATTGTCCGGCTGATGGAGTCTGATACGCAGAGCATTCGCGTGGGTGTGCGGGATCTGCCTGAATATCTGGGGCAGCCCCTGTTCCGCAAGGAAAAACCGCTGCGCGGTGTGGGTGTGGTCACCGGCCTGGCCTGGACGGCGATGGGCGGCGCCACCCTGGGCGTGGAAGCCGCCCGCATCCATACCCAGGACCGGGGCTTCAAGCTGACCGGACAGCTTGGCGATGTGATGCGCGAATCCGCCGCCATTGCCCACAGCTTTGTTTCATCCAATCTGAAACGATTCAAGGGCGATCCCAGCTTCTTCAACAAATCCTACGTGCATCTGCATGTGCCGGAAGGGGCCACGCCCAAGGACGGCCCCAGTGCCGGGGTCACGATGGCCACGGCACTGCTGTCACTGGCTCGCAGCGAAGCACCGCAGAAGGATGTGGCCATGACCGGCGAGCTGACCCTGACGGGGCAGGTTCTGGCCGTGGGTGGCATACGCGAGAAAGTGATTGCCGCGCGGCGCCAGAAGATATCGACCCTGATCCTCCCGGAAGCCAATCGGGGGGACTTCGAGGAATTGCCGGATTACCTCAGGGAAGGCCTGGAGGCTCACTTCGCGAAGGAGTTCAGCGATGTTTTCAGAGTCTGTTTCGAGGACAGCCCCCGACGCAGGGCCAGTGTCCATTGAGAAAACGCCAGACAGTTATCCTTTTTCTTAACCATAGGGGGAACTACGTATGGAGGATACCTGCACAGTCGATAGACTGAGGATTATCGGATGTCTTACATCCGATTCCTCAGAATTCCTGTCATCTGAGTAGAGCCCTTTGCCGCCCTTCCCCGGGGCGGCTTTTTTATTTCTTCCCGGTCCATTCAATACCCCCCGCGCGGCCTTCAACAAAAAAGCGCCTGCTTTCGTAGCCCTGTTGCCCCCTCGAAAATGTGCACTGTTCTACAATCCTACCAATTGGCTTCGGTTTGATATTGCTCAACGACAAAAACAGTCCTATTGTCGAACACCAATAATAAACCACTTGGTTTTTACACTTATCATTCCGCAAGGGAATGCAGCGGAGCCTCTCATGAAAAAGCGTAGACTGGCATTGCTTATCATGTCCGCCGCCATTGGCGCCCAACCCGTCACAGCGATGCAGCCCCTGAGCGATCAGGAAATGGCCGATATCCAGGGACAGCGAAATATGATCTCTATCGACCGCATTGATCACCCAGGCGAAGAGGACATCTACTACAACCGGGTCAATACAGGCCTGAAAATCGATATGCAGACGAATATCGATATTCTGGAAATCGGTCGCTATGAACGGGAGGGGCATGCACCGGGCAGCTCAGACATCCTGATCGAGGACTTTGCACTGGGCTACATCCAGGACCGACAGTACTTTCAGCGCAACCCGAATGCCGCACGTCAGCTCAGGCCCGACGGCACGCCCTATGAGGATGGGGAGATCGTACCTTTCACACTGGAGGACCCCTTCCTGGAAATTGCGCACGACGGACAGACCGGCGAACCCATTGGCGTACGACTGGGGTTCGGAGGGGCGATGGGAATGCTCACCGGATCCATCCAGCGGCTCTCGGGCAACGTCAATGTGGATATTCTGGACCGTGGTGCGGGTCTTGAGAATGCGGATTCCAGCGGCACCTTTTTCGATCAGCTGCTTAACCTGATTGCCCCCGTCGTAGCGGGTGACAGCCCGCTGCATACCAACGCCAAACTGGTCTATGGGCCGGATCAGCCCAATGTGGGTGAGGTAAGGGACGTGCGGGCCGACTATATTGGCGTCGCCAACGGAGACACTTTTGTTCTGGAAGGTGTTGATGGCTTCGTTGCCAGTATCGTGGATCTGATTTCGGGCGGTCTTTCATCGCAATTGGAGGTGACCAACTGCAGCGGCTCCTTTTTCGGCACCTGTGATTTGATTATTACAGCCCAGGATTGCGAGGTCCTTGGCATAGAGGCCTGTTTCCCGCTGGATCAGTTCAGCAGTATTCCGGTCGGTGAACAGGATGAAATCGAGGGACAACGCTACCTGACCGGAACCAGCGAGGGGCTTTTCATCGGCGGTCAGAGCCGGGACCTGGACTGGATCGAGAACTTCCGTAACGGCGATCCGACCGAAGAGGATCTGATTCGGGCCACCAAGGGG
>SLIH01000407.1 GCA_007135745.1 Halomonas sp.
ATAACCGAAGAGCCCGAAAATAATGGAAGGCACGCCACTGAGCACATCCAGGCTGAGCCCGATGCTCCGCGCAAGTCGGGAATTTGTTCCCAGCCACTCGTTGAGGTAGATGGCGCAGCCCAGCCCAATGGGCACCGCCACGCTCAGACAGACGATCAGGATCCAGCTGGTGGAGATCAGCAGCGGGCCGATACCGCCGCCGCGTCCGGCATTGGCGGGCGCCGAGGTCAGAAACTCCCAGCTCAGCACCGGCAGCCCGAGCCGTAGAAGGTCGAACATCATGGCCAGCAGGGGCAGCAGTATGAGCAATACCAGGAAAGTGCCCGCCAGAGTGAATAGCCGGTCCCGCGCAACGATGCTCATGATCGCACCCCCACCCGCACCAGCAACATGCTGAAGATGACCATGACCAGTAGCACCAGGCCGCTGAGAAACAGCACCTGCAGATGAAGACCGGAGGCGTACCCCATTTCCAGCGCGATGTTGGCGGTAATGGTGCGCACCGGTTCGGTCAGCGAGGACGGCCACTGCAGGACATTGCCGGCCACCATCAGTACCGCCATGGTCTCCCCCAGGGCCCGTCCGAACTGCAGCACAATGCCGCTGGCCACGCTGCCTCGGACATGGGGCCACATTACCTTGCGGAAAGTGCCCCAGCGCGACAGGGAAAGTGCCCGTGCTGCCTGCATCGCCGGTGCGGGCACCTGATGCAATGCCGCATCGGTGACGATCACGCTCAGCGGAAGAATCATCAGTGCCAGTACCAGCACGGCGGTAATCAGTACAGCGCCTGGAGGCGCCCAAAGGTTGACCAGCGGGACCAGGGTCACCAACCCCCAGAAGCCATAGACCACCGAGGGGACACCAGCCATCACACCCTGCAGGGCCCGCAGCGGGGAGGCTACCCGGGCGGGGGCGCTCAGGTGCAGCCAGCCACCGAGGAAAACACCCACCGGCCCGGCAATGGCCAGTGCCAGCACACTGGTGATCAGGCTCGCCGCCAGCATGGCGCCCAGCCCGAACTCGCCCTCCGAGGGCGCCCAGTGCCCGGACAGAAGCCAGCCCCCCAGGGGTAATGAGCGCAGTGCAGGCCAGCTGGCGCGCACCAGCTCACCCAGGATCAGCAGAAGCAAGGTGCCGGCGACCAGAGCGGCCATGATGCTAAGGAATCGGAGCAGGGCATCACGCATTCAGTCACCTTTCCCGGCCGGCGTGAAGAAATGTTTCTGGAACCGCTGACCCCCGGTATCGGAATGGACAAAGGTCAGGAAGTCAGCAAGCAGTCCCTCGGGTGGACCATTGCTGACAAGGATCAGATTTCGGGTCAGGGGGTAGTCGCCCCTGGCCACGGTGTCCGCGTCCGGGGTGACTCCATCGATGGCAAGCGAGCGAATGGGAGTGCCGGATTCGGCCTCATGGGTGGCCGCGCCAATGGAGACGTAACCGATGGCTCCGCGGTTTCCGGCAACGGAGCGAATACCCTGCTGGTTTTCACCAACAATCAGATCCGGTTTGACCTCGCCGTTGTTCAGCTGAAAATGCTCGAGAAAGACTTCAAGCGTCGCGCGCCCCTCGCCTTTATGAACGATGGTGACCGGCGCGTCGAAATCGCCCAGTTCCGACCAGTTCGGGATTTCTCCCCGGAAAAGTTTTCGCACCTGTTCATCCGAAAGGTTCGTCACCGGGTTGGCCCGATGGACCAGCAGGCTGATACCGTCGCGTGCGACCAGGTGCGAGAGCAGGTCATCCTCATCGGCCCTCAGATCCCGTGAACTCATGCCGAGATCAGCGGTGCCGCGCCGGACATCGACAATGCCACGGCTGCTGCCCCCGCTCTGTATATCCACCCGAACGCCCGGATTGGCGGCTTCAAAGTCCGCAGCGATGTCACTCAACGGCGGGGCCACCGTGCTGGATCCGGTCAGTATCAGTGTGTCGTGATCGCGCTCGCCGCAGCCCGCGAGCAGCAGCCCGGCGACCAGCAACATGACAATCAGTCGGCTTGGGCTCACTTGTGGTTCTCCTTCGTGTTTGCCAGATGGCACATACGGTTCACCCGTGATCGCGTCTCTGGTTCTTTTGGACACGGGGGTGAAGCGAGTGTTACGCCGGGTTGCGGTAACATCGGCGGACCCCACAGGTCTTCACAGGGTGTAGACCTTCAGACGCAAAGGGAGCGACCATGAATAGAGTTGGCGTGACGAGGTGGAAGCCAATCGTCAGGAACTCTATGAGTTGGGGCTGCGGGGTGTGCCTGCATTCCGTTTCGCCCAGACGACGGCCTGGGGCCAGGATCGGCTTTGGCTGATCCAGGAAGCAATTCGTAATTAAGTGAGTGCAGGCTGAGTTCTGAATGGGAAGCAGTAACAGTTGATCGACTGCATTGTCTCTTGGAAAGAGTGCATACATGAATAGTATGCAGGTGCACATTGGTCTGGCTGAGGCTGTTTCACGATGAAAGCGACGGTGTTTCTGGTTCTGCTGGTGTTTTTTCTGACAAGCGCCCCGACAATCGCGGCGGAGAAGCCCGTGGTGACCGTGTCCAGTGGGCATTTTCCGCCGTGGATATCCCAGGAGTTGCCTGCGGGGGGATATCTTCGGGTACTCATTACGGAAGCTTTCTCCCATGGTGGTTACGAAGTGAGTTGGCGGGACCTGCCCTGGACAAGGGCTCTCAGGGAACTTGAGTGGGGCGAGGCGGCGGTTTCGGCGGTATGGGCCGAAGACAAGGAAAGAGACACTCGCTTTCTTACCAGTACGCCGGTCTATGAAGAGCGTGTGGTGTTTTTTCGCCACAGGAATAACGAAGCGTTATGGAAGGACATAGAAGCACCGAACATCGTGCCTGTTGTTGCCATACCGCTGGGATATACACTTCCGGAATCGGTGAGCGCACTGGCCGATACCGGTCGTATTCGGCTGCTGGAGGTGCGTACCGCGGAATCGGTATTCCGGATGCTTCGGGAGGGTCGGATCGAGTTTGGGATGTATGGACTCTACAGTGGACTGTATCTGCTGAACAAACTCTGGCCTGAAGGGAAACCCCATGATCTTGTCCCGAGCGACTATGAATTGGAAGTGCGCCAGGGACATCTTTTATTTGATCCGGACCATGAGCATGCTGAAGAGCTTGTGAGCGCCTTTAATGAAGGTTTGCGCCATCTGCATCAGAGCGGGCGGGCTGCACAGTTGAAAGAAAAATTATTGTCTCCTCTGGTAGCAGAATCGGATGGGTATGACTTCCACACTTTACATCGTTCTGGTGAGCCGCTGTTTTCCTTGCCCTCCCCCCAACCGCCTCGCTCAACCATGTCCGGTAACCATTGAAGCAGTGTTCGAGAGACGTCCGCTGGATATGCGGTTGCGGCCACTGGTCTTGGCTTCGTAAAGGCGCTCATCCACCCGCTGAAGCAGGGTCTCGATGGCTTCGCCCTGTTTGATTTCTGCGACACCAAAACTGCAGCTGACCTCCAGAGGCCGCTTGTCAGCGTAGACCGGATGTTCACTGATCAGCCGGCGGATTCGTTCTGCAGTCTGTCGCGCCTGCTCAAGACTGGCCTCGGGAAGGATCAGCAGAAATTCCTCGCCACCCCAACGGGCAATGACATCCATCTGCCGACATCCGGTAACGAGTCGGTCGGCGACTGTGCGGATGACCCGGTCCCCGGTGTCATGCCCCAGGGTGTCGTTTATGCGCTTGAAATGATCAATGTCCAGCAGAATCACGCTGAACGGCTGCCCGGTGCGGTCAAAGCGGGCGTGTTCGGCGCTCAGGCGGTGAGTGCCTTCGCGCCGGTTGTAGAGTCCTGTCAGGGCGTCATGCTTGGCGGCGTATTCGAACATGTCCGCCATCTGCTGCAGACGTTCGGCGTGGCGCCGACGGCTGCGGTCCAGCACGTAGCTGAATACCATGACGAAGCCCATGGAAAACAGGAAAACGATTGTGAAGGCAGTCGAGTATTCGTGCACCGGGGTCAGTGCCGGCCCCAGCGGGCTCAGGAGGAATGCCATGGCAAGCAGCCCGCCAAGGCACAGCACAGCGCCTGCTCGTGCGCTCGTGACATAGAACACCATCGGAGGAAATACATACAGCCAGAGTATGCCCGCGCCCTGCTCCAGTCCGTTAACGGCAATGAAGACCAGCAGCGCGGCAATGAGGGTGACAAAACTCCAGCGAAGTACCGGCAGGTGATGCCCTATCAGATAGATGGTCAGGTTGAGCAGCAGAAGTGCCCCAAACCCCAACAGTACGGCACCAATCCAGACCGGGTCCTCAGTAACATGAAAGGCTCGCAGAGCAAAGAATACCAGGGCACCGGCTGCAAACACCGACAGTATGATAATCAAACGCGCGACATCCCGGCGGGTTTCGGTGGCCTGTCGTTCCGGTGACTGGGATGCGTTATCGAAATCGTGCATGAGATGGGTGATGTCTGTCGGCTTTTCGCTGTGGTAAGGACGGAACTGACATTGAGTCTAGTCAATGGCTCAAGGTTTGTCGGTTAATAAACGTCAAAAAGAGAAGTTCCGGATGAGCTCTGTCCCAACGCTCGGTTGACAGTCTCCGCCATTGGCTTAGTGTGGAGTGATGCTTCTTTCGGAAACAGGCAGTGAACTGAGAAACCACGGGAGGTATCGATGAAGCTTACAATCAAGGGAGTATCGGAAGGACAACCGATTCCGGAAAAATTTGCTTTCGGAGTCTATGACGCGAAGAACCATATGGCGCTTGGTCAGAATCTTAATCCGGAACTCAGCTGGTCGGACGTGCCCGCCGGGACGAAAAGTTTCGTGGTTATGATCAAGGACCCGGATGTCCCCAGCGAGGCGGATGACGTCAATCAGGAAGGCAAGACGGTTCCCAAATCCCTGCCCCGGGTCGATTTCTATCACTGGCTGCTGGTGGATGTGCCGGCTTCCGTGAACCGGATCGAGGAAGGTCAGGAATCAAAGGAAGTCATGGTTGGTGGCAAGAAACCCTCGAAGGATGCATTGGGTAAGCGTGGCATCAACGACTATACCGATTTCCTCGCTGGCAACCCCGATATGGCGGGAACCTATGCGGGCTACGATGGCCCCTGCCCGCCCTGGAACGATGAAATTGTCCATCGTTATATTTTTACCGTTTTTGCACTGGATGTGGAAACACTGGAGCTGGGTGATGAATTCCGGGGTGCGGATGTGGAGAAGGCCATCGACGGACACGTGCTCGATCACGCCTCTGTTATGGGCACCTATACCCTGAATCCGGATCTCCGCTGATCCTGCACGGCATGCATCAGGCGTCCGGCCAGCGATTGTCACTGACGAAATCCGTCAATGGCCGGGCGCGGGTCCAGCCCTCTTCTTCCAGCATGGGGCGGGGATAGAAACCCTCCGTGTATCCCAGACAGAGCACGGCAATGGGCTGTCCGCCTTCCGGAATTTCCAGTAGCCTGGCCAGTTCGTCCGGTTCGAACAACGAAACCCAGCCCATGCCAATGCCTTCCGCGCGCGCGGCCAGCCACAGATTCTGGATGGCACAGGAGGCCGAGGCGAGATCCATTTCCGGCATGGTGCGGCGTCCAAAGACATGCTTATCGCGTTGGTCGCGTAATGCCACCACCAACAGTTCGCCGCATTCCCGGATGCCCTCAACCTTGAGGCGCATGAACTCATCACCGCGCTCGCCCAGTGCTTCCGCTGTCTTTTTACGTTCGGCATCCACCAGGCGGTGAATCGATTCCCGAAGCCGCGGCTCGGTGATGCGGATAAAATGCCAGGGTTGCATCAGTCCCACGCTGGGTGCCTGATGCGCGGCGGCCAGCAGACGGGTGAGTGTCGATTCCGGTATCGGATCGGGCAGGAAGTGGCGCATGTCCCGACGCTCGGCAATGGCGCGGTAGACGGCTTCTTTGTCCTGCTCGCTGAAGGCGTGATCCTGTGGCATATCGGGTCCGTGCTTTGCGTTGAAAAGAGCGCAGGATACCTGATTGGGGATTGAATTTGACCGCAGAGGGTGACGGCGACGGGATCACGATGTTAGAAATTACGGCAATCGCAGACTGAGGAGATCCGATCATGGCCCTAAGTGCCAATGGTGTAACAATTGAATGTATTCAGGGAGACATTACCCGGCAGGATGATGTGGATGCCGTCGTCAATGCCGCCAACGCGGAACTGATGTCCGGGGGCGGTGTGGCCGGCGCCATTCATCGGGCGGCGGGTTCAGCGCTGGCCGAGGAGTGCAAACCCCTGGCGCCCATCAAGCCGGGAGAAGCGGTTATTACCGGTGCGCACAATATGCCCAACCAGTACGTCATCCATGTTCTGGGGCCGGTCTACGGCGTTGATGAACCTGCCGCGACATTGCTTGCAAGCTGTTACCGTGAGGCGCTGGACCTGGCGGAGTCAAAAGGGTTGCGGTCCATCGCCTTTCCGGCAATTTCCACAGGCGCCTTTGGCTATCCCATGGACCACGCCGCCGATGTTGCTTCCCGCACGGTACTCGCCAAATCCGCAGAGCTGGAATCCGTTGAGCTTATCCGCTGGGTCCTGTTTTCCGAAGAAGATCGGGAAGTGCATCAGCGGATATTTGACCTCATGTTCAATGCCTGAATGATCAGACCCCGGGTAGTGCATCCACCTCTCGGGCTGAAGCCATCAGGATGCCCTGCTCTACCCAGAGGTCGACCCGGTATCCGTCCTGTGTGACCGTCACTGGGGTGTCGTTGTCGTCGATGCGCGGGATGGGGCCGGCCTTCTCCGGCCTGTAGCGCGTCTGGTAAAAGGTAACCACCTGACCTTCCGGGGTCCGGAAGACGATCTGCGCGGCCTTGATTCCCCCCAGGGAGCAGTAGCGTCCCCCCTCAAGGGCCAGTTGATCGTGAGGGAAACGGTGCGACTCGATCAGTTCAAAATTCAGCCCATCCGCAAAATAGATTGCCAGTTGATCGAAACGTTCCGTGTTGAGATCCAGGGGCTTCAGCCACTTATGGTTGCGCAGCACTTCGGCTGTCAGTGTCTCCGGTCCCATGGATCGGGACTCAAGCAGCCACCAGGAGCCTACCCCGATACCGGCCAGCCCGGCCGCTGTGGCCACCCCGGTAACAAAACCGCGGCGGGTCAGTCGGTTACCCTCAGGCTCCCCCTGATTCTCCCGAGCCATCAATTCCTCCAGATCGGAGTACTGATTTTCGTCGAGGTGTGCCTGTTTCAGCCGTTTCCGGATCTGTTGGCGAAGGTTCTGTTCACTCATGCTGCCCTCCCGAACCGCTCTCCGGGAATAGTCGGTTGATCCGCTGCCGAATCCGTCGCAGTCGCGACAGCACCGAGGCACGCGGTTGTTCCAGGTGCAGGCCTATTTCCGTGGCGCTCATCTCTTCCAGTGCCCAGAAATAGAGGGTTTCCCGCTCCGGTGGTGTGAGTTCCTCCCAGACCCGATCCAGCATCTGCTCATCGACGACTGTAGCTTCCAGGGCCTTTTCCGTGCTGCCAGAAAACTCCTCGGGCAAGGATTCAAACTGCACCACCTGCTGCCGTCGCCATTTGTCGAAATGAGCGTTGCGGGCAATGCGTCGCACATAGGCCACCGGGTTGGCGATATCGGACCGCGTCTGGTGCAGATACATTTCGATGGACTGATACAGCAGATCGTAGGCTTCGTCGCCATCGTTACACAGCGCCATACAATACTGATAGAGCTTATCCAGTGTTGCGCGGTCGAATACCACCGTTGCGCTCCCGTCGTATTCAGAGCATGATCGCCCAGTCGGGCAACCATTGTAAGGCCCAGGCTTCCAGGCGCTTATCGAGGCCCGTGATGACCAGTGCGGCCATAAAGAGTAATAGCCCACCAAGAATACGTTTACCGACCTGGGCGTTGCCCATCATGCTCGGGCGCATCCGCGCCAGCAGCTGCCCGGAAGCATAACCCGCCACCAGCAGGAGTCCTGTGGTGCCAATGCCAAAGCTGAGCATGACGGCGAAGGCCATGGGCATCTGCTCACCCATGGAGGCCAGTGCAATGGCTGCGCCAAGGGTCGGGCCGATACAGGGCAGCCAGACCAGTCCCAGCAGGGCGCCAACCCCAAACTGCCCGCCGGCTGTCTCCGCACTCACCTGAGCTGCCCCCCCAAAGGGACGGGTCAGGAAAGCCAGACCGTTGGTGGTCCATTCCCCCAGCTTCGGAACCAGCAGAACCAGTCCGATGAGCAGCAACAACACAGCGGCCAGACCTCGGGTGGCGTCCGGATTCATGTTCAGATTCAGGAATACAAAGGTCAGAATGGTCCCGGCCACGGCAAAAGACAGGCTCAGCCCCAGTGCCAGCCAGAGCGGGCCTGTGCGCCCCGAACTGGCGGCCGACGACATGACCACCGGAACCAGCGGCCAGATGCAGGGCGAGAGGATGCTCAGCGTCCCGGCCAGGAAAGCCAGTGGTATGGCGGTCAGCTCAAGCCCCATTACTGGGCCTCCGCCGCACGATTCAGGGTATTAAAGATGACCTCTCTGTCGGTTTCCGCAACGCTGTACCAGTACTGCTCTTCACCCGCATACAGCAGCAGTGTGGACTGCCGTGGTGCCCGCAGCTGGCGTACGACGGCTTTGTCCTTGTCGTAGTTTACTTCCAGGATATTGAGATCCACATCGGGGTGCTCCTCCACGTAACTCTTGAGGATTTCCTGCTGTTTCGCGCAGGTGGAACACCAGTCGGCGAAAACATCGACCAGGACCAGCTCACCGTCCGCTTTGAGGCTTTCGAAGCGTTCCTGGGAGAAGGGTTCTTTTTCCAGGGCCCAGGCGCTGGCCGTGAACAAAAGGGCGAATGTCACGAGAGTGATTGTGCGTAGCATGAGATGCGACTCCTATGTGCTTATTGGTATTAAGGGTTTCGAATACCGGACGCTTCTATTACGCGTCACTGATGATGACGAACGGGCAGGCGTTTTGATTGCATTATTTCTTTCCGGCCTGAAGATCCTTGGACACCGAGGTGAAGGTTGAGACCAGGAAAGGGACCAGATAGGTAAGGATCAGCTTGGGTATGGAAAGCGGTTCCAGCCCGATAACGGCTTCCCACTGATTGATGATCACCAGCAGTGAGCCTACGATGACGGCGACCCGGATGGCGCGCTGGGGTGTCCCACCCGTTGCCGCCAACCGGAGTACGGCCTTGGTTTCTTCCGAAAGCGCCGCCATTTTCCCCACGTTATCCTGTTGCCTGCTCCGCCCCGGAGAGCGCCAGGTAGACGTCGCGAATATCGAGAACCAGGGAAATGACCAGTGTCGCCAGCAGCACGATCAGGTAAAGCAGAAACACGCCCGCGTGGGACGGAAGCTGCAGAGCGATGTAGGGCACCAGGAACAGCCAGAGGGCATGCCCCAGCCCCAGAATCCGGCGGTAGCCGAAAACCGAATACAGCGCCATGATCAGCCCCGCTCCAATGAAAAAAGCCGCCAGTATCAGTTGGGCAAGCGGCTCATGGAGAAAAAAGGCGGCACTCAGGTTGATTGCCATCAGGAACATGACCCAGACGACAACCACAGGGGGTTGCCGCAGGAATTCGGTGAAAAAGCCGAAGGGGTTTCTGAGCTTCATGGGGTCTTGAGCCTCTCAAGTGTGAGCAGGTTGTCCTGATCCCGCAGGTAATAGAGTGCAAAGCATGCGGCAAGCATGGGCCAGGCGGCGAAAAAGAGCAGATTTTCAAAGGGATTGAGGTACTGGGCGTAGGAAGAAAGGGTTGAAATCCCGTGCAGAAGGAAAACCAGACCGTAGGTCAGCCGCTTCATAACACCGGCCAGAAAGCCAAGAATCAGAACCATCTGAAGCGATCCAATGATGTAAAACGTGGTGGTTCCCAGTCCTTCCAGGCCGTAGAAATTTTCAAAAACCGCGGCAGCGTGACCCGGGGCGACGAACTTATCCAGCGTCCACATGAACATGACAATAAAAACACCGAGGCGCAGGGCCAGCAGGGCCTGTGGCAGGCGTTGATCGAGGGTCTGTTCAGGCATCGTTTTCTCCCTGTCGTTGATTCGAAAAATAATGGCGTGCGTACGAGACAATGCGAGGCCTGGTTTGTTACAGCAATGTCGTGTTCCGGACGTGTAACGTGCATCAGGGCAGCTTGTCCCAATAGTGGCCACCGGCAATATTCAATTTGTTCACTCCTCAAGGAGATCCACTGATGATGAAGTTCCGACATCCCATGCTTGCGGCAACCATAGCTGCCGCGTTGACAAGCCA
>SLIH01000396.1 GCA_007135745.1 Halomonas sp.
CGACGGCTGCCGGGCGTGGAGTTCACCGGGGCTTTGAGTCGACGCTGCGGTTTGCCACCAATGACACCACGGCGGAGATCGGTGCGCTGATGTTGCTCTTTGGGCTTTCAATCAGCCTGGGCGGTGTTATCGAGCGTGCCGGCATCATGGATAATTTCCCCGATGCCTTTGGCAGCCCCTGGACAGCCATGGCGCTGATGGTGCTGATGCTCGTGGGTCTTGGCATGATCATGGATGCGTTCGGCGCCGTGATTCTTGTTACCGCTACCGTGGCCACCGTGGCTTACCAGAGCGGCATCCATCCGGTCCATTTCTGGATGGTGACATTGGTGTCCTTCGAGTTGGGTTATCTGACGCCGCCCGTGTCATTGAATCACCTGTTAACGAGGCAGGTGGTTGGGGATGAAGAAGTGAGGCTCAGCCGTATGACGGAAGGTACCTTCTATCAACGCCATGAGCGGATTGTGATGCCCATGCTGGTGATGGGAACCACGCTTCTGCTGGTCGCCTTCGTACCGCTGTTCTTCTACGCATTGTGAGGGAGCTGAATCAGAGGCTCCCTGGCAAGGAGCCGGTATAAAAAAACCCGCTGCGGAAACACCGCAGCGGGTTTTTTATTCAGGCCCGGATTCGTCCGTCCTGCTGAGGATCGGTTACCCGCGCAGTTGCGGTCCCGCATTAATGATGGATTCCGGCACGTCAAACTTCTGGAAGTTGTCCACGAACTGCTGAATCAACTTCTGAGCGTTGCGATCGTACTCGGCCGGATCTTCCCAGGTGTCACGCGGGTTGAGCAGGCGGGTTTCCACGCCCGGCACCTGGCTTGGAATCTTCAGGTTCAGATCCTCCAGGTGTTGGGTCTCAACATTGTTGAGCGCTCCGCTCTGAATCGCCGTAATAATGGCGCGCGTGGTGGGAATACTGAAGCGCTTCCCAACGCCATAAGGCCCACCGGTCCAGCCGGTGTTGACGAGGAAGACGCGGCTGCCAAAGGCTTCCATGCGTTTCATGAGAAGTTCGGCATACACACCGGCCGGGCGCGGGAAAAAGGGGGCGCCAAAACAGGTGGAGAACGTCGACTTCAGTCCTTTCCCGGAGCCCATCTCAGTGGAGCCAACCAGAGCGGTGTAGCCACTGAGGAAATGATAGGCTGCCGATTCCTTGTCCAGAATGGAAACAGGCGGCAGGACCGCCGTCATGTCACAGGTCAGAAAGATAATGGCACTCGGTTCGCCGGCCCGGTTCTCGATGACGCGCTTCTTCACGTGTTCGAGGGGATAGGCGCAACGACCGTTCTCCGTCAGGGAGGTGTCGGCGTAGTCCGGCAGGCGGGTTTTCTCGTCCACCGCAACATTTTCCACCAGGGCGCCAAAGCGGATTGCGTCCCAGATGATGGGTTCGTTCTTGGCACTCAGATCGATGGTTTTGGCGTAGCAGCCACCCTCGAGATTGAAGACGGTGCCCTCGCCCCAGCCGTGCTCGTCGTCGCCGATCAGGAAGCGGCTTTCGTCCGCGGACAGCGTGGTTTTACCGGTTCCGGACAGGCCAAAGAACAGGCAGGTTTCACCGTCCTCGCCCACATTCGCCGAGCAGTGCATGGGTAGCACGTTCTGTCCTGGCAGCAGGAAGTTCTGTACCGAGAACATGGCTTTTTTCATTTCCCCGGCGTAGTGCATGCCGGCGATCAGCACACGGCGTCGTGCGAAGTTGATGATCACGCAGCCGTTGCTGTTGGTGCCATCACGCTCGGGCACACATTCAAAATTGGCCGCGTTGAGGATTTCCCATTCCGGTTTGTCCGACGGGTTGTATTGGTCCGGTCGGATGAACAGGTTGATCCCGAAGAGATTCTGCCAGGCCGTTTCGGTCTCCATGCGCACGGGAAGATAGTGGTTCGGGTCGGACCCCACGTGGACCATGGAGACAAAGCGGTCCCGATCACGCATGTACTGTTCGACGCGCTCCCAGAGCGCGTCAAAGCGTTGGGCGTCAAAGGGTTGGTTGATGCGCCCCCAATCGATCTGTTCTGCCGTGCTGTCTTCCTCGACAATAAAACGGTCGACTGGAGACCGGCCTGTGCGTTCGCCCGTTTCCACGACGAGAGAACCATTGGCCGCAAGGCGTCCCTCTTTCCGTTCCAGTGCCAGCTCGACCAGTCGGGCTGGACACAGATCAGTGTAGGTATTGCTCACGTTGACCTCGCCCTCAAGATGTTTCTCAAAACGGTTGGTTCCACTGGCTTTTGCCGATGACTCGCAGCTGCGGATGGCTGTTGCGGATGTCAGGCATTGCTTGATACCAGTGGCGCCCCCGATCCGCCGGCGTGTGCGCCTCGATGTCCGTCGTCGTCGGGGGTGCGGGAAAGCGACTCGTAACCGGTTCAGGCGCGGTAGTATGCCAGAGAAAGGTCCCGATTACGACCACTGGTGCGGCGCCTTTTTTGATGAATTTAGGGTGCCCAGGGACAGGGCGCTAGTGATGGCGGGGAGGGCCGAAGAGTGTTTCCAGGTCGTCTTGCTCAAATCGGTAATTCTGGTTACAGAACTGGC
>SLIH01000434.1 GCA_007135745.1 Halomonas sp.
AGAATATCCTCGAACTCTGCCAGAGGATTCCAGCGAGTCATAGCCATGGTTATCACCTCCTCAACGAACCTGATATCGATTTGAGACAACAGCTTCGTTGGGGGCGCGAAATCAGACTGGCGCCGGCATCTGTTCGCCTCCCCAACGCCTAAGAATAAAATGGGGGCGCGCATGACGGTTTCAAGGGGATGAATCTTTATCCGACTCGTTTCTGTAAATATCCTTGAGTTTTGAGTAGTTGGCGGCGGTGTAACGGAAGAATTCCTGTTCTTCGTCGGTCAGGGCGCGTGCCTGGCGTGCCGGACTGCCGCGATAGAGATAGCCGCTTTCCAGGGTTTTTCCGGGTGGGACCAGAGTGCCGGCGGAAATGATCACTTCGTCCTCCACCACCGCACCGTCCATGATGATTGCGCCCATGCCTACCAGCACCCGGCTGCCGATGGTGCAGCCGTGCAGGAGCGCCTTGTGGCCGACGGTGACGTCGTCGCCCACAATCAGGGGCCAGCCGTCGGGATTGTAGGGGCCGGCGTGGGTGATGTGACAGACGCTGCCGTCCTGGATGCTGCAGCGGTTGCCAATGCGGATTCGGTGCATGTCGCCGCGAATCGTGGTCATGGGCCACACGGAACAGTCATCACCGAGCGCCACGTCGCCGATGACCGTGGCCGTGGGATCAATCCAGACTCTGGCCCCGAATCGCGGCTGGTAACCCTTGTGGGATCGGATTGTCGTCACTATATAGTCTCCATAGAATTGAGCGTTCGTGGATGCCGATCCATTGGCATGTCTGATGACATCGGTACTCTTAATGAGTGATTATGTCATCATGCTTCCCAGTTCATCACAAGCACAGGAAACCACATGAGCAACCCTCTACTGAATCAGGATCTGTTGCCGCGATTCGATCAGATCGAAACCGAGCAGATGGAGCCTGCCATAGACAGCTTGCTGGCTGAAAATCGTGCGCGCATTGAGCAGCTGACCGATCAGGAGCAACCCCGTTGGGATAGTCTGGCTGCGCCCATGGAGGCCATGGAGAATCGACTGAATAATGTCTGGACGGTGATTTCCCATCTCAACGGCGTGATGAACAACGAGAACCTGCGAGAGGTACACAAGCGTTGTCTCCAGAAGCTGACCGAGTACAGCACCGAGCTTACCCAGAATGCGGAACTCTGCGCAGCCTACCAGCGACTCGCCGGTTCTACTGAGTTTTCCTCTTTGTCCCAGCCGCAGCGCAAGGCGGTGGAGAATACCCTGAGGGACTTCCATCTGGGCGGTGTTGATCTGCCCCGGGAGCGCAAGCAGCGTTTCGCCGCCCTGTCCCAGGAGCTGGCGGAGCTGACCAGCCGCTTCAGCGATCATGTCCTCGATGCGACCCAGAACTGGTTCAGGCACATAACCGATGAGGCCGAGCTGGCCGGTCTGCCGCAGTCAGCACTCGAGGGGGCGCGACAGGCGGCCGAGAACCGAGAGCTGGACGGCTATGTGATTACCCTGGATTTTCCGAGCTTCTTTCCGGTGCTGACCTACGCCGACAGTCGTGATCTGCGCCGTGAAGTCTATGAGGCCTTTACCACCCGCGCTTCGGATCAGGGGCCGGATGCCGGTCGCTGGGACAACAGCGATCTGATGCATGACATTCTGCGCCGTCGCCAGGAGCAGGCAGCTCTTTTGGGTTTCAACAACTACTCCGAGCTCAGCCTGGCCACAAAAATGGCGTCTTCGGTTGATGAAGTCATGGATTTCCTCTATCAGTTGGCCCGCAAGGCACGCCCCGTGGCGGAAAAGGAGCTGGAGGAACTGCAGGCCTTTGCCCGGGAGCAGGGTGGGCCGGATCCGCTGGAAGCCTGGGATATCGGTTATTACAGTGAAAAACTGCGTCAGGCCCGTTACAACATCTCACCCGAGGAGCTTCGTCCCTGGTTTCCCGTGGATCGTGTGATACCGGGGCTGTTCCAGGTGGTGGAGAAGCTCTTTGACGTCAGCATCCAGACGGATGAATCGGTGCCAGTGTGGCATCAGGACGTGACGGCCTACCGCATCGAGCGCAATGACGAACCGGTGGCCTGGTTTTACCTGGATCTTTACGCCCGCCAGGGCAAGCGCGGAGGTGCCTGGATGGCCGACTGCCGGGTACGCTGTCGTCCTGATGATCAGCTGCAGCTCCCGGTCGCCTTCCTCACCTGCAATTTCACACCACCGGTTGGCGATCAGCCGGTGTTGCTGACCCACGACGAGGTGGTCACGCTGTTCCACGAGTTTGGCCATGGTCTCCACCATATGCTGACCCAGGTGGATGTGGCGGATGTCTCGGGCATCAATGGTGTGGCCTGGGATGCGGTGGAGCTCCCCAGCCAATTCCTGGAAAACTGGTGCTGGGAGCCTGACTCCCTGGCGCTGATCGCCGCTCATTACGAAACGGGAGAGCCTCTGCCTCAGGAAATGCTGGATCGGATGCTGGAAGCTCGGAATTTTCAGGCCGGCATGCAGATGGTCCGACAGCTGGAGTTCTCCATCTTTGATTTCCGCCTGCATACCGAATATCA
>SLIH01000142.1 GCA_007135745.1 Halomonas sp.
ACCAACACCCAAAGAAACCCGGCGTTATACCCACCATGCACCAGCATGCACCCGGCCAGCCTTCCGTGCCGTTCTCTCAACCAGCCAAACACCAGTGAAGGTATGAAGATGGAGGCGGCGAGCAGGGGAGACTGGTGCAGGAGGTGGGCGGCGGCGAACAGGACGCTGGTCAGCAGGTTGGCGCCGCTCAGGGGGCCCAGGGCCCAATGGATCTTCTTAAGCAGCCAGCCCTGAATCAAGCCGCGGAAGACCAGTTCTTCCAGAATGGGGTAGAGCAGTACGCCCCACAGCAGCACCGTTGTGCCGGGAAATCCCCAGTTAGGGGTCTGCCAGAACCCGAGCAGGGCCAGCACCGGTACGGCCGCCAGCAGGGCGAGCCAGAGGCCGTAGTCGGTCATCATGGATCGAAGCGGCACGGGGGTGCGGGCGGCACGGTGGTTTTCGGGCTGCTGGTTCATAAATCAGAGTGCTCAGGCGTCGGGGTGCCGATTGCTGACCAGATCCCAGGCTTTATGCAGTTCGTCCAGTCGAACGCGGGCCAGATCCGGATCAATATCACTGTGGGCCACACGGTCCGGGTGGTAGAGGCTGCGTTTTCGTCGGTAGGCCTGGCGCAGTGATTCGAGCGAATCAGCGGGCTTGCCTCCGAGGATCTGGCAGGCATTTTCGAAGGCTGATCGGGGCTCCTCATCGGCTGCATTCGGGCTGGTGATCCAGACTTTGCTGCGGTAGCTGCCCAGAATCCGGTTGCCGATTTCCCTGGAGAGCCCCAGATCCGTAATACTTGTGCGGCAGCGCGCGGTGCGTGGGGCTGAGGTTTGTCCGTCGTGGTGACAGAGGTGCCCCAATGTCATGCCGATTCGCAGTGCGGTGCCTGGCCAGCGCAGGGTGATCAGACGGAACCAGAGCGGTGCAAAGGGCTGGTGGTCCTGTTTTCCAGCATGGAAAAGACGGATCAGGCGACGTCTCTGGCGGGGTGGTGATTTCATCACACGCATGATCGCTTCGGCATAGCGGATGTCGAGTTCCGTCACACGCCCATCAGCTTTGGCCACATAACCCATCAACCGGAAAAGCAGGCCCCTGCCCCAGAAGGGCAGGCCGCTGCGCTCCAGCAGTCTCACGCCATGGTGCCCGCAGGCTTCGAGCTCATGCAGCAGTTCGTTGAGCTCCGCGGGCTGACGGTCGTTTCTGGGTGATGGACGCTGTTCCTTGTTCATGGTGATGCGTTTTCCTGAACGTATTGGTCCACTTGGGTGAGCCGTTCCGGGGTGCCCACGTCAAACCAGGCTCCCTGGTGATGAATTCCTCGCAGCCGTCCCTGGTCGGCCAGTGCCGCAAGCAGTGCCCCCAGACGGTTTTCTCTTTCCGCCGCGCTCGAGATGAGGCTGCTGTGGAGCAGACTGATGCCTGCAAAGGTCAAAGCCTTATGCTCGCCTCTGTTGTGGACGATTCCGTCTGCATCCAGAACGAAATCACCTTCTGGATGATGGACCGGGTTGTCGACAAGCACAATGGCTGCCGGCCATTCGCGGTCACAGCGCATGGCTTTGAGGTGCCCCGGATCAAAGTCTGTCCAGATGTCGCCGTTGATCACCATGAAGCATTCTTCACCCTGTTCGGTCAGCAGGTGAAGGGCGTGTCGTATGCCACCGGCTGTCTCCAGGGGTGTGCCCTCGCGGGAGTACTGGATACGCACACCATAATGACTTCCATCACCCAATGAGGCCTCTATCTGCTCACCCAGCCAGGCCGTGTTGATCACCAGATCCGTGATCCCGGCATCGGCGAGTTTCCTCACATGATAGTCAATGAGCGGTCGTTCGCCGACTTCCAAAAGGGGTTTGGGGGTGCGTAATGTGAGCGGGCGCATGCGTTCACCCTTGCCGGCGGCAAGAATCATTGCTTTCACGGTGAAGACACTCCCAGCTGTGCCAGCCGTGGTTGCACCCGATCTTCCAGCCAGCAGGCAAATCGCTCCAGTGCGGGCTGGCGATGGCTGGCCACGATCAGATAATCCAGAACCCGGGGAATATCGGCCAGATAGCCCGGCTTGGCGTCGCGCACATCCAGTCGGGCGAAGATACCGGCGGCCTTCAGGTGGCGTTGCATGCCCATAAGCTCAAACCACTGAACGAAGGTGTCGCTGTCGGCATGGTGAAGATCGCGTTCCCGTGCGTCCCGGCGGAAGCGTTCTACCCATTCCAGTACCTGATCCCGGGGCCAGGCGATGTAGCAGTCCTTGAGCAGTGAGACCAGATCATAGGTTATGGGCCCGAGTACGGCATCCTGATAGTCAATGACGCCGGGGTTGTTACTTTCGGTGACGAGCAGATTGCGGGCGTGGTAGTCCCGGGGAACCGTCACCGTGGGTTGAGCGAGGGCTGATTCCCGCAGGGTGGCAAACGTGGTCTGCAGCAGTGCCTTTTCCTGGTTCGAGAGTTCCATCCCCAGTTTGCGCTCCAGCAACCAGTCGGGGAACAGCTGCATTTCACGGTTGAGCAGGGCGTCGTCATAGGGTGGCAGCGTGTAGTCCGGCGGGGAGGTC
>SLIH01000131.1 GCA_007135745.1 Halomonas sp.
CCGGGAACATGGGATCGAGATAGATCACATCGACACGGTGGACCTCATCCGCCAGCCAGCTTCTGGCGTCCGCGTGCACCAAAGTCATACGCTCCAGCACCGGCACCAATGTCTCATCTTCCATGGCCCGGGCCATGCCATCACGCAGCAGTGCATGCATGACGGGCGAGCGCTCAAGCAGGGTCACCTGGCACCCCAGCGTCGCCAGAACAAAAGCATCCTGGCCAAGCCCCGCCGTGGCATCCAGTATATGAAGTGGCCGCGATGCCTTCTGTAGCCCCACGGCCTTGGCCACCAACTGGCCGCTGCCCCCACCCTGGCGCCGGCGATGGTCACTGCGGCCACTGCCCCAGTCCACAATCACGGGCCCCGGTGCTTTCTTCCCGGTTTCCTGAAGGCAAAGCCCGGATGGGCCCAGGTAGAGGAGCATGCGGTGACAGGTCTCACGACGGGGGCTGGGAATGGGTTCGGAAAGCAGTGGCAACCCCAACTCGGCGGCCAACGCCTGTGCTTCACCAAGCAACTCAGGAGTATGCACGGCGACTTGCAGCGTCTCGGGTGGGTTACTGTCAGAAGTCATTAAACACGCAGATCAATGCCGACAAGCTCTCCGCCCTGGCCTTCCTCGCCGCCTGCAGCCACATTGCCATAGGTACTCAGGGCTTCCTGGCCGCGAAGGGGAAGCTGATTCTGATCGCGGGACTGAAGGCGAACCGGCTCCGCCTCTCCGGCGCCCGACACCCGACGGGTACGCGCGGCGTCCTCAAGCTGACGGGCAGTCTGGTTATCAAAATCCGCCTGCGCCGGAACTTCACGGCGGGCTGGCTCCGGCGGGGGCTGCGGATTGGGACGACGGTTATCCGCCCCCCTTTCAGGCGCAATAATAATGGGTGTATTACCGGAAACGCCACCAACCATGCGGGATCTCTCCGCCAGTCCAACCCAAGAAAACCCGGGTGATTAATCGGGAAAACCGCTCGGCAGCCCGAGCATTCATACCAGAGATCAAGTATAGCGCATCAGCAGGGGCTGTGGTCAGGTGCGGCCGGGCAGTTTCTGCCAGGAAACCTCGTCGCGCACATAGACTGGTTGAGCCTGGGAGGCAGGCAGCGTTGTTCCGGCTTGCAGCATAGGTTCTGCAAGTCGTGCGATGACTGCAGCCGAAGGGGCCATACCACTGTCTGGCTCAACCACCGACGCCTGGACTTCCTCGGGCATGCGCGAGGCAAAGGTCCAGCCACTGCCAGCCCCCTGCCAGGCCGCCACCCCGCTCGGCAGCGTCACCTTTTCCGGGGCACAAACCCGCTCCGGCGCCAGTTCCGTCACCGACTCACCATTCACCTGGAAACAACCCCAATACAGCTCGTCCATACGCGCATCAAAGGCAACGGCAATATTGCCGGGCTCGCCCGCCCGGGCTTTCTGCCACGCCACAGCGGCAAGGGAAGAAACGGGAATCACCGGACAATCCAATCCCCACGCCAATCCCTGGACCAGGCCTGCCGTAATCCTGAGGCCGGTAAAGGATCCCGGGCCACGGCCGAAGGCGATCGCGTCAAGATCCGTCAGTTTCAATCCGGCGCGCCCAAGCACGTCCTGAATCATCGGCTTGAGCAACCGCGTATGACTGCGCGGCTGGTCTTCCGTGGCTTCGGTGACAGTCCCCTCGTGAAGGACCGCCACCGAGCACAGAGGCGTGGACGTATCAATGGCCAGCACAACGCTCATTGAGGCAACCAGAATCGACTACTGCTTCAGACTGGCGAGGATACGGTCGCGAATGTCGTCCATGGATCCCACCCCTTCGATGCGCACATAACCGGGCGCGGACTCGGGCTCCCGTTTCTCCAGATCCTGGTAGTATTCCACCAGCGGTGCGGTTTCTGCGTGATAGACCTTCAAGCGATTACGGACCGTCTCTTCCTTGTCATCCTCACGCTGAACCAGCGGCTCACCCGTCTCGTCATCCTTGCCCTCTTCCCTGGGCGGGTTATGGGTGACATGGTAAACACGCCCGCTGGGCTCGTGAATGCGGCGGCCGGACAGGCGATTCACGATTTCCTCGTCATCCACCGCGATCTCAACCACATAGTCGATCGGAATGCCCTGCTTCTTGAGCGCGTCCGCCTGCGGAATAGTGCGGGGGAAGCCATCAAGGAGAAACCCATTGCGGCAGTCGTCCTGGGCCACACGCTCCTGAACCAGCTCTACGATGATATCGTCGGAAACCAGCGCGCCAGAGGACATGACTTCCTCGACTTTTTTGCCCAGAGGCGTACCCGCTTTCACGGCGGCACGCAGCATGTCGCCGGTGGAAATCTGGGGGATATCGAAAGCTTCTGTAATGAACGCCGCCTGTGTTCCCTTGCCCGCGCCCGGCGGACCCAACAGGATGATACGCATAACTGGTGCTCCCCTTGCAGTGAATTCACTGTCCGGCGCCACGGGGTGAGCGGCGCCGGGACATGAATGCCAAAAAATCAGAACCCGGCATTATACGGCCTGCGGGCAGCAAGGCAAAACCAGACAACCAAACCACCAAC
>SLIH01000190.1 GCA_007135745.1 Halomonas sp.
GAGATCGGCGCTGGTGGTTTCGGTCTCCACCGGTGCGGATTCTTCCTCGGTATGGGCGACACTGTCTTCGCTTTCCTGCTCAGGCGTCTCGGTAGCTTCTTCGCCTTCCTCCTCCGCAGAATCAGTTTCTGCTGCGGATTCTTCGACATCCGTAACCTGAGTGACCGGTACCTCCTGACGGGCATCCTCGCGATACTGGCGAATGGCATCCATCAGTTCGGGTGCTGCGTGGCACTGGCTCTGTTCACCGACGGTATCCACCATCTCCGACAGGGCATCCTGTGCTCGGGTTAGAAGATCCCCCAGGGCCTCGCCGCCACTGAGATAGCCTTCGGTGACACCCTCGAGGAGGTTTTCCATTTCATGGGAAAGTTCCCGAATGGGCGTAATTTCGGCGAGTCCTGCGCCACCTTTGAGCGTATGGATATCCCGCTGGAGCTGGCGCAGGGGATCGGTCTGTTCGGGTGCCTGACGCCACTGTTCCAGAACCTCGGCAGTACTGCTGATCAGATCCCGGGCCTCTTCCAGGAAGATTTCTGCCATCTCCGGATCCAGGGTGACCGCGGTGCCTGTCTGTTCGGCGGTTCTGGCTTCAGCTTCTTCCGGCGTTTCGGATTCCTCCGGGCCGCTTGCCTGTTCTGCCTCTTCAGCGGGTTGATCGGCAGATTCGGGCTCGGTCGCGGTGGTTTCGTCGATCGCACCCAGTTCGTCGTCCCAGTCGACTTCTCCAAGCTCCAGATCATCGCTCAGACTCTGATCGATGGTGTCCAGGTCTTCGCCAAAGCGGTCGTTGAAAGCTTTTTCCTGGGCTTCGGCGCGCAGCTGCCGGAGATCCGCCGCCTGTTCGCTGAGGCGATTGACCAGGGTGCGTTGGGGCTCGGTTGCCAGTCCCGCCGCAAGCTGGTCCATGAGATTGATGAGTGCTTCGTGGCCTTCGTGGGCCAGCCCGGTCATGGATTCGCCGGGGGCTTCCGGTGACTGGCGTGCTTCGGTGTACAGGCTGGCCAAGGCTGCTGAAAGATCTTCAACATCCGTTACGTTGGCTTTGGCGGCGTTACTGGCCAGGGTTCCGAGACTCTCGGCCAGCTGCTCGAGCCCCGCCGTGTCGGTCGGCTCCTGAAGCCAGGAATCGAGAATGTCGTCCGCATCAAGCAACTGGTCAATGCCTTCATTGAGAAACAGTTGCAGCAGGTCCATGTCCGAGGCCACGCCGGTTGCCTCGGAAACACCTGTGTCCTCCGGCAGGTGCTGTCGCCATGCCTCCGTGAGGCGATCCAGGAATTCGTGAGTTCCCGGAAGCTCCGCCTGTGGCGAACTGTCTATCTGTTCCAGTCCCTGCTCCACAAAGTCCCGCAACTGGCGGAGCAGGTCGATGACCTCCGGCGAGGCCTGCTGGCCTTCGGCGCGGGCATGTTTGATGAATTTCTCGATCGGCGTGGCCACGGTGGCAATGGGATCAATGCCAGCGGTGTGAGCGCTGCCTTTCAGGGTGTGGAGCGCGCGCGAGAGATCATCGGTATAGGGCGTTGTGTCTTTACGTTCTCCCTCGGCAATAAAATCGTTCAGTGTCTGGAGATGCGTGCTTGTTTCAGACCGGAAAATGTCCAGCAGCACTGGATCGAGACCTGCCTCCGTCAAGGCTTCACTGCTCTGTGGTGTTGCCTGTGGTTCTTCTTTCGCTTCTGTGGTTTTCTCGGTCTCGGAAGTCGACTCGGCTGCCCCTGCCGGCATGGGTTCGGCGTCCAGGATTTCGCCCTTGGCCAGGGCATTGGCGCGCGCCTCGAGCGTGGCGGTGTCCCTGGATGTGGCACGGCGGTGACGGAAGTCATCCACCAGATCCGGGATGGCAGCTGTTACGTCTTCGAGTAACCGAGCCATGTCATCGCTCATGAAAATCTGGCCCTCAATGACACGATTCAGGGCATTCTCAACGGTCCATGCCAGTTCCCCGATGGTATGGGCTTCCACCATGCGGCCACTGCCCTTGAGGGTGTGGAAAGCACGCCGGATCTCGGCCAGTGCCGAGGCGTTGTCATACTGGGCGAGAAGCTGGGGCAGAAACTCGCCAATGGTTTCAAGAACTTCCTCGGCCTCTTCGATGAAGATTTCCACAATCTCATCGTCAACCAGGGAGTCGTCATCGGCTTCGCTGGCCGCCTCTGTCGGCTCGGGCTCGACGGGTGCAGGTTCCTCGGGGGGCGCAGCAGCCTCGACAGTCTCGCCTTCATGTTCAGGCTCTTCAGTCGGGGGTTCGGTCTCGGTTGTCTGCTCGGGTTCGTCGTCGACTTCCTCGATATCCGCCTGACCGGCATCAATTTCCGATTCCGCCTCATCCTCCGTTGCCACGCCCGGTTTGTGGGCGTCGACAATGGCATTGGCTTCTTCCATCAGTGCCGCGATGTCGCCGGTCATGTTGCCGTCACGGAATTCCTGGATAAGACGGGGCAGCCGGTCGATAACCCGGTCCAGCAGGGAGAACATGCTCTCTCCGGGTGTGATGGTGCGGTCAAGGACGCGGTTGAGCAGGTTCTCCACCGACCAGGCCAGTTCGCCAATGCTGGTGGCTCCGACGAGTCTGCCGCTGCCCTTGAGGGTATGGAAAGCGCGGCGGACCTCGCTCAGGGCATGGTGGTCCTCGTAATTCTCACGGACAGCAGGGTAATGCTCGCGAATGGCTTCCAGGACTTCGTCCGCTTCTTCAACAAAGATCTCGAGGATGTCGTCATCGAGCAGGTCGGCATCGCTCTGCTTGGGCTCGGGCTGTGCCGCCGGCTGAGCATCCGCCGCAGTGGCCGCCTCATCAACCACCGGAATCTGCCAGGTGGGTTCGGCGCCCACGGGAAAGCCGAGTTCTTCCAGGCTCTCCTCGGCCATGGTGAGAATGGCTTCGTTGTCTTCAATGCCGTCGGCCAGCCTCTCTAGGTAGTATTCGATACTGGTGATGGCATCGGCCAGGGTGTCCAGCTGACTCCAATCCGGGACATATTGCTCGTTGAGCAGAGCATCGCGGACGAAACGCTCGCAGGACTCGAGCATTGATGCCGTATGCTCCAGAGGGATCAGTGCCAGGCTGCCACGAATGCTGTGTATAAGCTCCGGCACCTGGCGGATTTCCTCACGGTCCCATTGCGAAGCAATGAAATTGACGATCGCTGTCTTGACCTGCTCCAGGGCGTTGCGGGATTCCCGCAGCACCGCGTCGCTGGCATCAGTGACATGCCGGGGACTGTAGTGGCCTTCCCCATCGTCTCCGGCGTCAGCTTCTGGAACGCCACGCTGGTCTTCCAGGCCGGAAAGTGTGGCTTCCACATAGAGCAGGGCACCGGCAATATCCATCAGGGTGCCGTCATCCGGGGCCGTCTGTTCAGCGGCCAGACGGTTGACGAGCTCGGCCTGGTCAAGAATGACCTGACGGGGGCCGCCCTGCCCCAGCATGGAGAGCGTATTGGCGATCTGGTTGAGTACCGGGACGAGTTCTTCAAGCTCCTGGGGGTCACGGGTGGTGCCGCGAACAAAGAGATCGAGCTGGTCCTTGACCGAGGCCAGTTCCTCGGTCAGAGCGCTGATGACCGAGCGCATGGCTTCCCGGTTGGGGCCAAAATGCTGACCTTGCTCGGCCTCTTCGTCGCCGGGCAGTGCATTGCCGAGCTGGTAGCGTTCAATAACGGTACGTACCCGTTCTGAATCCGCGCCAGCGCCGCGGGCAACGTAGTAAAGCAGGTTCTTCAGAACGTCTTCGGGGGCGGGTTCACTGAGCACGTGCTCATGCTCATCGATCAGGCGTTTGGCCTGATGATCGAGTTCGCCAATCATGTGGTTGGTGGCCGCGCCCAGCTCATTCTGCCCGGAACGCAGTGTGTCCAGAAAGGCACCGGCTGCCAGCCATAGCTCGCCCTGCGGGGTTTTCTGACAGAGTTTGATCAGACGGACCATGACCTTGTCGAGGTAATCCAGGTGAGCTTCCACATCCACGTCACGTTCCAGGCCGGAACGGGCAAACTGAAACATTTGATAGAGTTTGCGCACATTGGCCAGCACCTTGTCGTCCTGAAGGCGCTGCTCGACCTTGGGATCCGGTGTAAAGCGTGCGGGGGAGAGATCCGGATTGAACAGTGAGCTGGCGGAGAGAAAGGGCTCGTTGCGCGCGGCACGCAGATCGTTCAACAGCGGTAACAGAGCCAGCGGCACATCATCCACGCTGCTTTTAAGCGTGGCCAGGTATTCCGGCAGTTGCAGAATACCCTGCATGAGACTGCTGATGGCCTGATCCGCCTCATCGACCGTTTCGGCAAGAATCGCTTCGGCCAGCCGCTCCATTTCTTCGGCCACAAGCGCCGCGCCGAAGAGTTCCACCATGCGCAGTGTGCCGTGTACCTGATGGAGGTGGTTCAGGCAGAAACGCAGCCGCGAGGTATCCTCCCGGTCATCGGCGTAAGCCTCCAGGGCTTTCTGCGCCTGCTTCAGGGTTTCCTGGATCTCACCGCGAACCCAGTGCAGGGAAATGCTGTCATGGTGATTGGCCATAACGTCTCCGGTTATTCTTATGTATCGCGGCGCCGTCTCCACGCAAGCACGTTGCTTGCGGGGACCCGCTCAAGCTCAGGGTGCTGCCAATCGGTCAGTTCTCCCTGGCCGAACACCAGGAGTCCACCCGGTGCCAGGCGTTCCGCAAGGCGACTGGCGATTTCGCGACGCCGCCAGCGGCGGAAGTAAATCAGCACGTTCTGGCAGAAAATCACATCCATACCGTGCATGGGTGCATGCCTGAGTTTCAGTACATTCAGCTGGGAAAAGCACACCCGGTCACGTATCTCGGGGACGACTTCCACCAGATCGTTGCTGGCTTGCCGAAAATAGCGCTGGCGATCATCCGGTTGGGTTGTCACCAGCTTTCGGGGGCCGAACTGAGCCTTCCGGGCCTTTTCAAGTGCCACCAGACTGATGTCGGTGCCCGTGACACCGTAATAGGGCCGCTGCTGGAAGGGCTGCAGTGCTTTGTGCAGCACCATGGCCAGGGTGTATGCCTCTTCCCCGGTTGAGCAACCCACGCTCCAGGCCTCCAGGGCCCTTCGCCGTTTTTCGCCCGCCAGTTGGGTAGCGTATTCGTAGACGAGTTCGAAGGCCTCGGCATCACGGAAAAAACGGGTTTCCTGTACCGTAAGCCGATCAACCAGCGTCGCCCACTCAACAATGGCGCCGGGACCCTGGGTGACCTTCTCGAAGTAGGTCTGGTAGCTGTCACAACCAAGCTCACGCATGCGAATCCCCAGGTTGGCCTCCAGGAAGGAGCGGCGTTCCGGTGACAGCGTCATACCGGTACGCGACTCCAGAAGTTCCTGCCACTGGGCAAACTGGGCGTCATCCATGGCCGGCATGGGCCGGTAGGTCCATGGCTGTTGCGCTGAATCTTTCTTGCAATCCGCATTGGCCATGATGTGCGCACAGCGACTCCGTTGATGACTTTACCGTACTGTCGGAACGTCCTCGTCTTCATCCTGTTCGGCGTCGGCCTGATCGAACGCATCGGATGCCGAGCCATGCATTGATGTCTGCTCGTCCTCTGGCAGTTCGGGCAGTTTGAAGCCGGCAACCGATTCACGCAGCTCGGCGGCCATTTCCGCCAGATTCCCGATGGACTGGGCGGTCTGGTTGGTGCCCGAGGAGGTCTGCGAGGTGATCTCCTGGATGACGTTCATGGTGTTGGAAATGTGTGCCGCTGAGGACGACTGCTGGCGTGCTGCGTTGGAGATGTTCTGGATCAGTTCCGCCAGGTTGGTGGATACGTTCTCGATCTCCTCCAGTGCCACACCGGCGTCCTGGGCCAGGCGGGCACCACGGACCACCTCACTGGTGGTGTGTTCCATGGAGATAACGGCCTCGTTGGTATCCGACTGGATCGTCTTGACCAGCGCCTCGATCTGCTTGGTTGCCGCCGAGGAACGTTCCGCCAGGCGCTGGACTTCGTCCGCGACCACCGCGAAGCCCCGGCCCGCGTCACCGGCCATGGAGGCCTGAATGGCCGCGTTCAGCGACAGGATGTTGGTCTGGTCGGCGATGTCGTTGATCAGCGATACGATGTCACCGATTTCCTGGGAAGACTCACCCAGGCGCTTGATCCGCTTGGACGTTTCCTGAATCTGTTCGCGGATGTCGTCCATGCCACGGATGGTGTTCTGTACCACTTCGGCGCCTTTCTTGGCGATCGCTACCGAGCGCTCCGCCACCGAAGAAGATTCGGAAGCGTTGGAGGATACCTGGTCAATGGAAACGGCCATCTCGTTAACAGCCGCAGAGGCACCGGCGATTTCCTGCGCCTGGTGCTCGGAAGCTTCCGCCAGTTGCTTGGCGGTGGACTGGGTTTCCTGGGCGGAGGAAGCAACCCGTACCGCAGTATCCCGGATCGACTGTACCAGGTTACGCATCTGGTCGATCGCGTAGTTGATTGAGTCGGCGATGGCGCCCGTGAAGTCCTCGGTTACCGTGGCCTCCGTGGTCAGGTCACCATCGGCCAGATCGGCCAGTTCGTCCAGCAGTCGCAGGATGGCGTTCTGGTTCTGTTCGTTCTGCTCCTGCGTCTGACGCAGCTGCTTCTGGGACGCGTGATAGAGAGCGAAACCGATCAGCACAATGTTGAGTACGATGGCGATCAGAAGAATGAAGGCCAATGCCGGGCTGATCAGCCGGTCACGTTCCTGGACCAGTTCCACCAGTGAGGAGGTTTCGCGCAGCAGCTCGGGGCTGACCTGGAAAATGGTGCTTGCGGATTCCCGGGCCCGGAAAAGTTCCGGCGAGAAGTCCAGGATGGCGTCGACGTTCTGGCTCACGAACTCGAACAGCTCTTCGACGATCTCAAGCCCAAACAAGGCATCCATGTCTTCAACCGCGGTGATACCCAATGTCTCATCACCTTCCATCTGGCCTTCAAGGACCCGGCCGAACTGGCGGGCATCCTCGCCAAAGCGGTTGGCAGCAACGATCGCATCCTCGTCACCGGTAAGGATGTTATTGACGCTTCGCGCAATCCGTTCGGCCAGAAGCGACTGGCGCTCGGCCAGTGAGATCTGCTCGGCGGGCGCGTTGCTCATGATCAGGAATTCGACGATATCCTCGTATTCGACCTGTAGGTCCGGGATGGTGTCGTTCAGGGTCCGCGCTACTTCATGCAGTGAAAGGACCGCGTCGCGTGTCCCCACAATTTCATCGGCATTGGTCCGGACCTGCGCCCAGAGGGCCTCGACCTGGGTCTGTTCAACCAGATCCAGCGGAGGCAGGCCGGTGTCGGGATTGCCTTCCACCATGTACTGCCAGAGCTCGCTGAAGCGGTTGCGCGAATTCTCAAGCTGCTCAAACGCGGCCGGGGTGCCACCTGCTGCCTCGGTCGAGTTCTTGGCGATTTCCTGGGAGAGCACCCGCAGGTCACCGGCGTATTCAATATACTCGGCATCGTGGGTGGCGTTGCGATTGAGTATGATGAGCACCACGCTCAGTGTGATGGTCAATGCGACCAGCGAGACGATGAGCCAGGTGATCGTCTTGTTGGCACCTTGCGGTGACATGAATTTTCCAGCTTGATTTATCATTTTCGGCTCCCGGCCTTCATTTCCAATATTGTTATCACGGGTTTTGCCAATGGTTGCTCGTGGTCCTGTCTACCACTGGGCTACATCGAGAAATCGTTCGTCTTCTGTAAGAGTCAGTGTAGAAAATACTTTCCAGAGCTCCTCATTTCGCTCATAACCGCCCTGCAGAAAGGGTCTGACTTTCTCATGGGGCTCCTGCGGTTGGCTGACAAAGTTGTCCACCGCGAAGTACTGCATGCCCAGAACAGAATCCACCACCAACCCGCTGAAAATGTCACCGTGCTCGATAACCAGGACACGGCGGTCGCGCAGTGAGCGCGCGGATCGGGGCAGGGAGAAAAACAGTGCCAGATCCACCACGGGTAGCAGACGCCCACGAACGTTGGCAGCACCCAGGAGAAAATGCCTTACCCCGGGGATGGGGGTGAATCGGGGTACGTGCAGTATTTCCACCACCTCACCCATTGGGGCCACATACTGCTCACCGCCAAGGGAGAAGCCGATGCCGTTCCACAATTCAATGGCTTCTTCCTGGGCGGGCAGCCCGGCAGCCATGGTGTGGCTGCGGCGGGCGATATCCGCCAGGGCATCAAAGGGGCTGGCCTGAGAGGAAGTTGCCTCGGCGGACATAGCGGCTCCCGCAATCAGGACAAGAGGTTGTTGATGGTTTTGATGAGCTCGTCTTCCGGCACTGGCTTGACGAGGTAGCCCTTGGCGCCCTGGCGCGTTCCCCAGACCCGGTCAGTCTCCTGATCCTTGGTGGTTACGATGACTACGGGGATGTGCTGGGTTTCGGCGCCACGGGTGAGCTGCCGGGTGGCCTGGAAGCCGTTGAGTCCGGGCATCACCACGTCCATCAGCACCAGGTCCGGCTGTTCCGAGCGCGCGATGGCGACGCCGTCCGAGCCGTTATCGGCGCTGAGTACTTCGTGGCCGTTCTTCGTCAGAAGGCCGGAGATCTTTTTCACCTCGGTCGGTGAGTCGTCAACAATCAGGATGCGAGCCATGAGTTCCTCTGCAAGCTGTCTGGATAGATTGGTATGGCGGCTCCGGACTGCCTGACCGGCTGCCGCTGATTACTGTTCCCGGGTCGGAATGTGCTCCCGGATGGTGCCGAGCAGCTCATCCTTGCTGAAAGGCTTGGTCAGGTATTGGTCCGACCCCACGATACGCCCCTTGGCCTTGTCAAACAGCCCGTCCTTGCTTGAAAGCATGATAACCGGTGTCTGTTTGAAAGCCGTGTTGTTCTTGATCAGCGCACAGGTCTGGTAGCCGTCAAGCCGTGGCATCATAATATCCACGAAGATAATGTCAGGCTGGGAATCGGCGATCTTGGCCAGGGCGTCAAAGCCGTCGGTTGCCGTAATCACTTCACAGCCCACTTTCTTCAGAAGGGTCTCGGCGGTTCGACGAATGGTTTTGCTATCGTCGATCACCATGATTTTCAGGTTTTCGAAGTTGTCATCCATTGTCCAACAGCCCTGCGCTAGATGGAGAAATCATTGTTGTTGTCGGTGGTTTCGAAGGCTTTCCGTAACCCTGACATCAGCACCTGACGCGCTTTTTAACACAGATCCGAGGCGCGTTCTATACGCTGTCCCTACTTATAGACCAGCATAGGCGGTTGCTGAAGCGCCAAATTGTCACGGAATGTACCGCTTGGGTTGAGGCCACCCGACAGACGTCTATATTTTAGTAAACTTCCCGTTCTGCCATTTTGCAGAACCGGAACCGTTTTCTCAGCATAGCAGGTATTTGCAGCTGCGCATGCTCCAGCCCGACCAACTTTCCAGGAGACAGCTTTCAATGACCCTAACCCTTGGCGTTGTCATGGATCCCATCGAGGAAATCAGCTTCCATAAGGATACCACTCTGGCACTGATGCTGGCCGCGCAGCGTCGGGGTTGGAAGCTACGCTATATGGAGCTGGACGACCTGTACCTGAGTGATGGTGTGGCCAGGGCCCGTGTGCGTGAACTGGAAGTCTGGGACGATGTCGAGTGCTGGCACCGGTTCGGGGAAACAGACGATATCGCGCTGGGTGATCTGGACGTTATTCTGATGCGCAAGGATCCACCGGTGGACAGGGAATTCATCCTTGCAACCCATATACTGGAGATGGCCGAAAACGATGGTGCGCTGGTGCTGAATCCACCGGTGGCGTTACGGGACTGTAATGAGAAACTTTTTGCGATTCAGTTCCCTGACTGCACACCGCCGCACCTGGTGACTCGTAACCCCCGGCGGCTGAAAGAGTTCTATGCCCTTCACGGGGACATCGTGATGAAACCGGTGGATGGCATGGGCGGGCGCTCTGTATTTCGGGTGCGTCCGGATGATCATAATTTCGGAGTCATTGCCGAGACCCTGACGCAGGATGGTACTCTGCATGCTATGGCGCAGCGCTATCTGCCGGAGATAAAGGATGGTGACAAGCGCATCCTGCTGATTGATGGCGAGCCGTTGCCGTTCTCGCTCGCGCGCATCCCCAGTGCCGGAGAAAATCGGGGGAATCTGGCCGCGGGCGGACGCGGTGAAGGGCGTCCTCTGACGGATCGGGATCGATGGATCTGTGAGCGGGTGGGGCCGGTACTC
>SLIH01000182.1 GCA_007135745.1 Halomonas sp.
CTATTGGCTGCCATTCCCTGGCACCCGGAACTGCTGGCACCTCGCACCAGAGAAATTGCCGAAGGCATTGAGTCGAGAGTACTGAACAAGGGAGCCCTGGATGCGCGCCGTGTACAGCGGGTGACTGTCTGCGCACGCACCATCCCCAACATGGTCGAAACACTGCGCCCGGGCACCCTGGTGGTGACGCCGGGCGACAGGGAAGACGTGATTCTGGCCACCGCCCTGGCATCCCAGAACGGGGTGCCGCTGGCTGGACTTGTTCTCACCGGGGGTCTGATGCCGGACCGGCGAACCATCCGTATCTGTGCTCAGGCCCTGGAAACCGGCCTGCCGGTCATGGGGACGGAGGAAGATACCTACAACACCGCCTACCGCCTTTCACGCCTGGAAACCGCAGTTCCACCGGACGATTCAGAACGGATCGAAAAAGTCATGGAATCCACGGCGGAGGCCATTGATACCGAGTGGCTGCGCGAGCGCCTCAGCCTGACCCGCGAGCCCCGGCTTTCGCCACCGGCTTTTCGCTACCGGCTATCACAGCGGGCGATCGAAGCCAACAAACGCATCGTTCTTCCCGAGGGCAATGAACCGAGAACCATCACCGCTGCGGCATACTGCCAGAACAAGGGGCTGGCCCGTTGCGTGTTGATTGGCAAAAAAGACGAAATCCATTCCGTGGCCGAAGCCCAGGGCGTTCGTCTGCCCCAAAGCATCGAGATCATCGATCCGGATGAGGTCCGTGACCGTTACATTGATCCCATGGTCGAACTGCGGAAACACAAGGGCATGAAGCCGGACATGGCGGAAGCCCTGCTTGAAGACAATGTCATGCTGGCAACGCTGATGGTGGCTCTGGATGAGATGGACGGCCTGGTTTCCGGCGCGGTCCACACCACCGCCAACACGATTCGTCCGGCCCTTCAGCTGATCAAGACTCATGAGAATGCGCGCATTGTCTCGTCCGTTTTCTTTATGTGCCTGCCGGATCAGGTCCGAGTTTACGGCGACTGCGCGGTCAATCCCGACCCCAACGCCGAGGAACTGGCCGATATCGCCATCCAGAGTGCGGACTCGGCGGAAACCTTCGGCATACCGGCCAGAGTTGCCATGATCAGCTACAGCACCGGCAGCTCTGGCTCAGGAGAGGAAGTTGAAAAGGTCCGCAAAGCCACCCGGATTGCTCTGGAGCGTCGCCCCGATCTGGTGATTGACGGCCCCCTGCAGTATGACGCCGCGACCAACGAAAAAGTCGCCCGCAGTAAAGCACCCGACAGCCCCGTCGCCGGACGTGCCACGGTGTTTATCTTCCCGGATCTCAACACCGGCAACACCACCTACAAGGCGGTGCAGCGAAGCGCCAACGTGGTGAGTATCGGCCCCATGCTCCAGGGGCTGCGCAAACCGGTGAACGATCTGTCCCGGGGAGCCCTGGTGGACGACATTGTGTTCACCATTGCCCTGACCGCCGTGCAAGCCAAGCAGGTTGAACAACAGAGCAAGGAATCAGGGTAAAAGGAATCAGGATTTGCCGGCCTTGCGCCTGGCCTTTTTCTTCGATTTGCGCACGTGCTGCATCAGGCGGGTGCGCTTTTTCAGCTGCCGGGCCGTGAGCGGGTTCTTTTTACCGGCATAGGGGTTGCTGCCGGAACGGAACTCCAGGCGTATCGGTGTCCCGACAACCTTCAGTACGCGCCGAAAGGTGTTTTCCAGATAGCGCTGATAGTCCTTCGGCACGGACTCTGTCTGGTTGCCATGAATCACAATGCGCGGCGGACAGGAGCCGCCCTGATGGGCATACCTGAGCTTGATGCGGTGTCCGTGGACCATGGGCGGCTGATGCTGCGTTACCGCATCCTCCAGAATCCTTGTCAGCTGATTGGTCGACCATTTGGCGAGAGCGGACTCGTAGCATGCGTGGACCGAATCATAGAGGTCACCCACACCGGTGCCATGCAGGGCCGAGATGTAGTGAACTTCGGCATAGTCCAGAAACGAAAGCCGCCACTTCAGGTTCTCACGAACGGCCTTGCGATCATCCGGGTCCATTCCATCCCACTTGTTGACCGCAATTACCAACCCCCGCCCTGCTTCCAGGGCAAATCCGATGAGGTGCAGATCCTGATCAACCAATCCCTCGCGGGCATCAATCACAATGATGACAACATGGGCTTCTTCGACCGCCTGCAATGTCTTGATGACGGAAAACTTTTCCACGGCTTCCCGAACCTGACGGCGCCTGCGGACACCCGCCGTGTCAATCAGTGTGTACTGTTGCCCCCGGCGCTCAAAAGGAATGCGGATACTGTCGCGAGTGGTTCCCGGTTCGTCGTACACAACCACCCGTTCCTCGCCGAGCATGCGGTTTGTCAGGGTGGATTTGCCGACATTGGGACGCCCTATGAAGCTGATGCGAATGCCGTCGTCGCTTTCCCCTTCGGATTCCACCTCGTCAGCCGGAACATCATCGAACAGTCGGTCCAGCATGCTTCGAATGCCGCGATTGTGAGCCGCGGCGATC
>SLIH01000415.1 GCA_007135745.1 Halomonas sp.
AGCGCGCTGAAACCCGCTTCCAGAGTGAACGGGATCAGGCCGTGCGTGCCAATCAGGCCAAGAACCTGTTTCTTGCCAATATCAGCCACGAGTTGCGTACCCCACTTCAGTCCGTACTGGGTTTCACCGGACTGCTGGACGACACGGAACTCGACAACGAACAGCGCGAGTACATCGATAATATACGCACAGCAGCAGAAAGCCTCTCCAGCATCATCAACGATCTTCTGGATATATCGCAGATGGAAGCCGGGAAGGTCCGTCTGGATGAACTCCCCTTCAACCTGCGTGATATTGTCGATGACGTCATCGCAATGCAGGAATCTTCGGCACAGAACAAGGGACTCACTCTGGAGCGGCGGGTCGACAGCGCACTCCCGCCCTGTTTTCTGGGCGACCCCGTGCGGCTGAGGCAAATACTGCTCAATCTCGTATCAAACGCTATTCAATACACAGACTCCGGACATGTCCTGCTGGGCGTTGAAACGCTTCAGCGTCGCGAAGACAGAGCACAGATCAGAATCAGCGTTGAGGATACCGGCATCGGCATCGCCTCTGAAGATCTTGATCTTATTCTGGAGCCCTACGTCCAGCTTGCGGAAAGTCCACAAAGGCGCGCGCCCGGGGCAGGCCTTGGTCTCGCCATCTGCCGGCAATTGATCGAACTGATGGGCGGCGAGCTGAAAATGGATTCCACTCCCGGCACAGGCTCCACCTTCTGGGTAACCCTGACATTGCCCCTGGATGAACCCGAACAGTCCGCAACCACGCCGGAAACCAGTGCGCTCTCAGGGAAACGAATACTGGTGGTGGACTCCTACCCCCTGTCACGGAAGATCACCCTGGAATTGCTGAACCGGCCGGATATCACCCTTACCGCCGTCAGCTCCGGCCGAGAGGCCATGGATCAGCTGGCAGAGAGCCGCGATACCGGCCTTATGTGGGACGTCATCATCATGGACGGCTTTCTCCCGGACATGAGTGCGGATCACTTCTGCCAGTTTATCCGGCAGTCGCTGGAATTTGCCGGCACCCGCATATTGGCTCTGTCGTCCAATCCCCAGAGGGGCGACGCGGAGCATTTCCGCGAAATGGGCGCCGATGCCTTTCTTACCAAGGCCCTGCGAGAAAATTATCTGCTCCCCATGCTTCAGCAACTGCTGTCGAAAGCAAGCGACCGACAGTTCCTGACCCGTTTCTCCCTTGGAACCCTGTCATCAGCCCCCTCATCCCGGTTGCCTGCCTTTGCCGGAGGCGATGTGCTGCTGGTTGAGGACCACCCGGTCAACCGCAAACTGACCAAGCGCCAGCTGGAGAAACTGGGCTGCAGGGTTACTCAGGCAAACGACGGCCGCCAGGCCATCGATGCATGGGAGGAAAGTGATTTTGATGTGATCCTGATGGACTGTGTGCTGCCTGAAATAGACGGCTTTGAAGCCACACGGGTCATCCGCCGTCACGAAGCCGCCACCGGGCGACCACACACGCCCATTATCGCCCTGACTGCCAGTGCCATGGAGGAGGACGAAGAAAACTGTCGTCTGGCCGGCATGGATGATTTCATTGCCAAGCCCGTTCGGGGCGATACACTCCGGGAAGTTCTTGAGAAATACATTCGCTGTGGGGCATCACCCGAGTGAGCAGTGCTGCTCCAGGTCTTCCAGAATACGAATCGCCTCTTCCCGATCCTCACCGCAGATCATCGGTTCGGCGCTGAACGCTTCACACACCGTCGGTCGCTCAGGCGATCCAAACAAACGGCACTGGTAATTTTCATCAAGCTGCACACAGGGAACGCCGGCCGGCTTACCATTGGGCATTCCCGGAATGGGTGTCGTTATGGACGGCGCAATGCAGCAGGCGCCACAACCGGGCCGACAGGCAAACTCAGGATCCTCGGCATCTTTAACCACAGACAACTCCAGCATTAAAGGCACTACAGATGGGAGGCTGGCGCGTTGCCTGAACCCCGGGGCGACGGTATTATACGTAGCACTTCTCTTCTCAGAAAGCTTCCAGCCACCAACGGCGATACAGGATCCACATGACACGAGTATACAGGCTGAACCACTGCCGCTCCCTGCTTCGGGCAGCTGCCCCCTTGTTGCTGGTTACCCTGAGTGCCACTGCCCATGCTGATTACTTCGCACTAAGCATCACGGATGACTCGGCCAAGGGCCAGTTCAATTTCAGCCATGCCAGCGATGAGCTGTCCATGGGGCTGGGCTATACCTACCATAACGGCTCTCGCCATATCGCAAACTTCGACTTCCATGCTCAGGGTCGCACAGCAATCGGCAACATGCCGGCCACCGTGGGTGTTGGGGTACGTACCATGTATTTCCGTGACAGCCCGATTGAAGGGGGGGCGCTTGCGCCTGGTGGCTACATCAATCTGAATATTCCCGATGTACCGGGGCTCTCACTCAACGGCACCCTGCACGGCTCGCCAACCGTACTCTCATTCAGTGATTCCGAGGGCATGATCAATCTGGAGACCACGGTCAACTATCGGGTTATCCGCAACGCCGAGTTTTTCGCCGGGTATCGTTTCGTCAACACTCAATTGGACGATGGCATGGATGATGTGCGCCTTGATGAAGGTTTCCTCGGCGGGCTGAAGATCCTCTTCTGAGCATCCATGCAGCCGCACACAGCAATTAACTATCCGTAACCCTGAAGCTTTTCGGGGTTACGGAGATTGTAAACCTGTCACGGCCCGCAACACAGTCTGGGTGTATACTGAAAGCTACGATCACCTTTGCCATACCAAGGGCCATGCCCGGAGGCCTCGATGCGGCGCACACAACCTTTTCGGCAGCTTTCAGCCATTCTTCCGGCCATAGCGCTGAGTGCCTTTGTGCTCGGCGGCTGCTTCCCTGATACCAACGTCAGTAGCGAGAATTCCTTTCCTCAGGGGGACGGCACGGGCTCCGGTTTTTCCGATTCAACCGCCGGTGATTCCAGCAATACGCCAAGCCAACCTAACCAGGTCCGCGTCTCTGTTCAGGTCCCCGCTGGCCTCACGGAAGGAGAGCCGGGGCGAAGAAATCTGGTAACCACCGGTGAAGCCACCCTGCGCGTGGATCGCGTGGATGCCAATCTCAACCGGATCCAAAGCTTCAGCCCTCGCATCGAAACAGACGGTAACGACTTCATCCTGACATTCGAAGGCTCCGATTCAGTGCCCTCGGATCTTGATCTGGTTGTCACCGCCTCGGTCGCCGGCCACAACTTCCGTGCGCCACTGGCCGCCGGGAGCCGCCATGTGCGAATCAATCCATTTACCCATTACCTGATCGAACGGGGACTGAAAGAACTCAGCCAGTCAGATTTCAGCCGCCTCAAAGGCTGCAATCAGACGTTATGCCTGCAGACACTGATCTGGTCCCCACTGGCCGACCAGGTCCAGAATTTTGAAATCGACATCCCCAGCAACAGTTCTCCGGCGACCAGCCTCAACCGGCTCGAGGAGCGAGCCGATTTCGCGGATTTTGTCGACCAGGCCATCCAGAACCTCCGGCTTGACGAAGATCAGCTCACCAGCCTGGAGGCAGAAGGCATCGACGCCAGCGCCTTCGAATTCAACGCCATCTACTTCAGTGCCGAACTTAATCAGGCCCTGGACGCAGACGGCAACGATTCGCCCGCGTTCTGGGCCACCCGGCTGCCGACCGTTGGCTCTCAGACGAACAAAGAGGGTACAAGCTTCGCTTATCCGAACCTCACCATCGCCAGCTTTGCGCTGGAACTGTTCGACCTGAACATTACGTCGCTGTCTCTGGACATTCCATTTGAGCGCTACAGTGGCGATGCCTCGTCGCTCGATCACGATACCAATGCCCATTCCACCAGCCCAGGGCCCGCCTTTGTACGGAACGAGCGTTACCTGACCGCTGTCCGGCCGGTACTGCAAACAATCACCCGGCCGGGCGAACTGACCATAGGCTGGGCACTGGATCCCCACTTTATGGATGCCTGGATCGTTGGCGAAAACGATGATCCAAAGGCCCTGTTGTCCAGCTACTTCCACGGCGGCAAAGCCATCCAGCTCAGTGGCAGCTCAGGCAATTTTCAACGCCAGCAAACCCGCGAGGAACTGGGTGTTGGCAGCTTTGAGATTAACCTCGCGCGGACGTCGAATGACTTCAATTTCTCCAATCACCTGGCCTCGGAATACAATGTGGTGGGCCTGGAGCTGCGAGCCGATGAAAACGGCTTGCCAGGGAGCGTACGAGGTCGGTTTGGGCGCTGGGAGCTGACGGCCTCGGGTGCCCTGCAGGGTGACGGCACAGAAGATGTGGAAGAATGGACACTGACCCCGGATACTTCCACTACTGACAACGGACCCCAAGCCATCAATGGCTCTTTTGATCTGGACGGCATTGAGCAGGCCCGAACTGACAGCGAAACAGACGGGTTCCGTGGACACCTTTTCCTCAATGCCCCCCACCTTGGAACAGCCAATGAAGCAAACATCCAGCCCTCGGGGGCTGTTGAGCCTTCAGGCAACCTTATGGCGTTCTCGCTGGACACGCCCAATGACGGCAACCGGGGCCAGCTCTTTCAGATCGCCAGCGCCATTCCGGAATCAGAACCTGATCTGCGGGGAGCCTATCGCCTCCAGGGCCTGATCCTCCAGGCAGACAACGACGGCAGCCGAATCCAGCAACTTAATGGCTCCTGTCTTGCAATAGCAACCAGTACCACGGAGCTTGTCAAACGCGGCCTCGAAGTGGAGCGAGCACGGGATACGGGTAGCGCGGAAAGACCCACCCGCCTTGAGGAGACCGTGCTGCAATTTGAGCCGGTGAACGGCAAATACGATGAAGGCACCTTCGAGGTTGAAATCGAAAACGGCACCACAAGCGTACTACAGGGCATGGTGGCCGAAGAGGATGGCTCCACGCTGGTGATTCTCAAACGCACTGAACACAGCCTGGGAATCCTGCTAGGCTTCAGGGAAAGTGAGACCCCGTCGGACTGCGAATAGAGCATAAACGCAACCGGAGTCGGCGGGTCTGATGTTCGCCGACAACCGGAGACCCATTGATGCTCACGAAACACCCTCTTGTACTGGCGCTTGCAGCAGCCCTGATGGCCGGCGCCATTCTCGTTGGCATGTATACCGCCCAGCACGAATTCGATGAGCCGACCGTCGCCCCCCCGCAACTGGAGCCGACTCGCCTGCTACCGGACTGGCGGCATGAGGATCTTCCGGATTTCTCACAGTACACTGTGATCAGCGAACTCAAGGAAGCTTTTTTCGATTTCCTTTTCCCCAGAATCGCCCTGGCGAACCATCAGATTCTGAGACTGCGGGACTACGCCGAAGAGCTGTCCGGCCTTGAAACCCTCACCGAAAGACAACTTGACTGGCTCGAGACTCAATCCGAGAGACTCCGCGTGCCCGGTGAGCCAGGAACCGAAGCGCACTTTGATGCCCTGATCAAACGGCTGGACATTATTCCTCCTTCACTGATGCTGGCCCAGGCCGCCAATGAATCCGCCTGGGGCACCAGTCGCTTTGCGCTGCAGGGGAACAACCTTTTCGGCCAATGGTGCTTCGTTGAAGGTTGCGGCCTGGTCCCCAGCCGGCGAGCCGAGGGAATGAACCACGAAGTGGCGGTATACGACTCACCCTATGCCTCCATTCGCAGCTACATCACCAACCTGAACCGTCACAATGCATACAACGACCTGCGCCTTGTGCGCTCCCAGCAACGCGCAGAGGACGAACTGCCCGACGGACATACACTTGCCGGCGGCCTGGCTTCCTACTCTGAACGCGGGATGGCCTACGTCACAGAGATTCGATCCATGATCAATTTCAATAATCTGAGCGAATACGACGAACGGCTTGAGGCGCTGGTCGACTCCGAGGATATTCACGAGGAGCTGGACGAGTTGGTACGTTCCTACCGACAACGCTTCAGCCAGAACGACTCCCCCCCAGAGTAAACGTACGGTGCTGCAAAGGCTGTCCGAATCGGACAGCCTGCAATCCACCCCGCACCACTTTCACACCACAGCTGTACGCCGGATTGGCTTATCAACACGGCTGTGTATAATGTCGCGCGTCACAAAGGCTTACCCACTGGGACATCACTATGCTTGATTTTCTCCCCGCACCCGTAAAGGGAATACTTGCCATAACACTGATTCTCCTCAGCACATTGCTCTGGTATCCCCTGCTGCTCCTGCTGGCTTTGATCAAACTCATCATCCCCCTGAAGCCGGTTCGAACTCTGGCCACACGCGGATTGAACCGAATCGCGCTCATCTGGAATGCAGGCAACGCTGCTTTTATCCGTCTATTGAACAAAGTTGAATGGCACGTGGAAGGCCTGAGCGAGCTCAGTAAGGACCAATGGTATTTTATTACATCCAACCATCAATCCTGGGTCGATATTCTGGTGGTGCAGAACCTTCTGAATTCCCGCATCCCATTGATGAAGTTTTTCCTGAAACGGGAACTCATCTGGGTACCGCTGCTGGGAATTGCCTGGTGGGCTCTCGATTTTCCATTTATGAAGCGTTACTCCAAGGAACTTCTGGAAAAACGGCCTGAACTCAAAGGGAAAGACCTGGAAACTACACAGAAGGCCTGTGAAAAATTCCAGTACACGCCTGTTGCCGTATTCAACTTCATGGAAGGCACCCGCTTCACCGAAGCAAAACACGCAGCCCAGCAATCACCCTACACAAATCTGCTCAGGCCCAAGGCCGGAGGAACCGCCTTCGTCCTGGGTGCCATGGGCGAGCGACTTCAGAACATGCTGGATATCACCATCGTCTACCCCGATGGCGTAGGTGGGATCTGGGATTACCTGTGCGGCCGCATCCGACGTATCGTGGTGCATATTGACCACCGCCAGATTCCCAACAAGTTCCTGGGGCGGGATTACGCCAATGACGAAGCGTTTCGAAAAGACTTCCAGCAGTGGGTCAGTGAACTCTGGCAGGAAAAAGACGACCGAATCGAAACCCTGAAACGCCAATACAACACCTGACTCAAAAGACCTTGCAACAAAAAAGCCCCGGACCAGCATGGTACGGGGCTTTTTGTTTCAGCGGCCGAAGCGCTTAACGACGTCCCGCCCGGCGCAATGCCGAGGGCGTATAGTCGTTCATTCGACGCTCAATTCCGAAACGATAGGGATTATCCACCTCGTTCGTAAGGCCAAGCACCAGATACCGACCGGAAAGCAGATCATAGATCGTCTCGAACGCGTTCCAGGGCACTTTTTCGTCGTACATGTACATGTTATGCCCTTCCGCAACACGCCAGAGTTCACCACGACCATCATAATGATCGATAACCGAGGCGCCCCAGGTATCTTCGTCGATGTAGAGGTCACGCTGGGCGTAGATGTGACGCTCCCCTTCCTTCAATGTGGCACGAACGTGCCAGACACGATGCAGCTCATATCGGGCATTCTCCTGATTGACGTGGCCCGGCATGATTATGTCATCGTAGCTCAACGATGGATCATCCATACGGTAGGAGTTGTAGGGAATATACATTTCCTTCTTCCCCTTGAGCTCCCACTCGTAACGATCCGGAGCACCATTGAACATATCAAAGTTGTCCGAGGTCCTCATGCCGTCGGCCGCTGTCCCGGGACCATCGTAGGCCACCTGCGGAGCACGACGCACGCGACGCTGGCCAGCGTTGTATACCCAGGCTCGACGAGGTTCACGCACCTGGTCAATGGTCTCGTGTACCAACAGAACATTACCTGCAAGACGCGAGGGGGCCGTTATCTCCTGACGGAAATAGAACAGCACGTTTTCGTCCTCGGACGGCTCATAATCCCGAAGCGCGGTACGCCAGACAACCTCTTCATCGAACTGGACAATGTTGTAATCACCATTCGCCAGCGGCGTAGCCTGACCGACGTTGCGGGCAATCGCACCCCCACGATATCGTGTGATGTGATTCCAGATCACTTCCAGGCCGGTTTCCGGGATCGGAAATGGCGTGGCCGTATCAAAATTCTGCAGACCATTACCCCCTTCGACCAGCGTGGTGTTCACAGCATTATTCCGCGCCGCATCGTATACCTCATCCGGATAAGCGGCAGTGCGCCGGGTCTGGTAGACCGGGATCTTATAGGTATCGTACTGCTCGATCATTGCCACCTGGCCGGGAGAGAGTCTGTGCTCATGCTCGGCGACATTGCTCTGATCAATGGTGTAAAGGCGCTCATCATCGGGGAACGGGTCAATATAATGCCCGCTCGGATCAAAATCCGACGGAATGTCAGCTGAATCAAACCCACCATCCCAGGCAGGGATCTCATCACCGTTGCCTGCACGCTCGGCACCCATCGGTGTCAGGTCATCTCCAAGGCGCTCAGCTTCTTCTGGCGATACAGCAGCCATAAGCGGCGACGCGGCCAGTGACATTGCGATGATGCCACTCGCCAGAGCGTTCATTCGAAATTTCATCGTGCGTCTACCTCATAAGACGGATTTATTTTAATTATGCAGAATTCAGGCTTTAAAAACACCAGACTCCTATGCCTTAAAAGGCATAGGAGATGCTGGCCGTCAAGTGATCCCGATCCGCCATGGTATTGTAATCCCCACCGAAGAAGTTCGTGTAGGACAGACCGGCTTCAACCGTGTTCTGGTAATCAAAGGTCACACCGAGGGTAATCGCTTTTTCGCCTTCGCTGAAGGCACCGCCCGGCTCGGGCGAATTACCCTTCACGTCGTGCGCCCAGGCAATTCGCGGCTTGACATTGGTTCCCATGAAAACGTTGTTGTACTCCCACTGGAACAGCATCCGGTAACCCCAGGCCCAGTCGGTCACGAAACCGTCATTGGTACAGTTGCTGGGATTGATGTTCTGCTGTTCACAGTTGGTAATGACGTTCCCATCTTCGTCAGTGAGCTCAAACTCACCAATGCCAAAGATGCCGGAGCGGCCGAAGCGCGCCTCATCCTTGTCGGGCAGACCATGAACGTAGCCCCCTGCGATTTCACCGACAAAACTCAGACGACTGGCACCCATCACCCGATCAAAGAATCGAATGAATGTGGCCTGGAGCTGGGAATACTTGAACTGGTCATAGCCATCCACCGGCTGACCCTGGAGCTCCGCGATCTTATCCGGATCACCACCGTCCGTCCGATCCTGGAAGAGCTTCGAGAACGGAGCCTGCACGCCACCAGTGATCAGCTCAAAGGCGTTCCACTGAACGGGCAGATTTTCACGGAAGCTGTATTCCGCGCCCAGTGACCAACCGCCCGGAATGTTGGTGTTCATGCTGACACCGTACATCTTGATCCCTTCCGGGTACTCAATGAAGTAACTGGGCAGATCCTGGGGATCATTCGGCTCCCCGGGCGGATTGGTGTTCACCACACCACTGATCAGAGGCAGGCGGCTATGGTAGCGAATGTGATAAAGACCAAACTCCGTCTCTCCGAGATCCGCTGCGTAATATTGCAGACCTACACCATACTGATCCTCACCGTCAGGCCTACGGTCGCCTTGTCGCTCGATTCGTGTGGCGGGAAGGCTTGGATCGGCATCAATCAAATCTGCCTGGGCCTCGCTAATGGTCCCATTACCGTATACTGGCCCACAACCATCCGCCACAAAATCCACATCCGAGAAGAACGTGCCACAGTCTTCAAGCCGGATTGGCTCCCAGTCAAACTGCAGATAACCCTCTACCGTCAGATTCTCAGTGAGACCTGCCGATGCATAGAAGGCTTCGATCGGCAACAGGGCGTCCCGAAGTTCTGAGCCCGGCGAACGGATAGCGCCCACATCAATAGGATTGGATGCGTTTATGCCGCCCTGGACAAAGGTACTCTCCCCCCAGTTGAACACCTGACGGCCATAACGGAGGCTCACGGGAACGTCATTGACAAACCAGTCCGTCCAAATATAGGCGTCCAACAGCTCGCCCCCGGAGGCGTTGTTCCGTCCGTCCTCGCTGATGGTCTCACGCCCATCACGTTCAAAATTACGGTTCTTGATGCGGAAATCATACCAGTAACGGCCACGGACGAAGCCACCCACACGATCCAGATACTGACCATGGAAATTCTGGTTCAGGTAGAGTTCGCTCGATCCGCGGATAATCTGGGAGTAGGTTTC
>SLIH01000005.1 GCA_007135745.1 Halomonas sp.
AGGTATTGTCTGATAATTACCGCGAGCCAGGTTCCGCATATCCCCCAACTGATTGCCGAACAGGTCGGCGGCATTGCGCAGACGCTTGCTGGGGGAGTCAAAACGGCCGGCCCGGAATAGATCAATTTTTCGGGTTGCGCTGTTGCAATATGTGAAATTTTTCTGAGTTTTCGGTGGGAAAGGCGCCTTCACAAGACAATTGAGATCACATGCTCCGCGCCTCGCAGCCGGTGCAGAGCATGAACGTTCAGAATAATCCCTATATCACTATTGATCGGACCGGGCTTCACACGTCCCGAATGCGAAAACCGCGTCGCGGAAGGTGAACGTGCAGCGCACCCAGTTCCGGGGTTGCCCGGCTGATGGTCCAGACCTCCGGTTGCACCGCCACCAGAGTGCCAACAACAGGATCGCGCGCGTAGTCTTCCGGGGCGATGGAAACGGTTCGGCCCAGTAGAGGATCACTGCCCTGCTGCCCGATTGCCCTGGGCTCAGCCTTGCGGGCCTCTTCCAGGGCCTGGTCGGCGGTCATTTCCGAGAGATTGCCGTGACCAAAGGCCTTCATGCGATCCATCCAGGCGTTCACGCGTTCGAAAGGTTGGACCAAGGGTTTACCGGTCAGATCGCGCACATACCAGAGGCTGTGGTAGGCGGAGAAATCCGCGATACAGGGAGTGCTACCAAACAGAAATTCCTGCTCAAGCATTTTTTCCAGTCGCTCCAGGTGAGCCTGCAGTTTCTCCCGCGCCTGCCCGAGACTCATGGAGGGCACCCTGGCGTTGCGCCCGATGCCAACCCGGTCCTTCAGGAACCTCAGGGTGTTTCTGATGGAAGTGTTCCTTGCCAGCTTCACCAGCATTCCCGGACCGCTGGTCGCGATAATGCAGGCAAGGAACATCTCAAGGTCGGTTTCCCGGACGAATGCCTGTACCTCATCGCTGTTGTTCTCCAATGCCAGTTCAGGCCTGTTCGCCAACTGCGCGATCTCACGTGCGATAAGGCGGGTATCACAGAATACATCGGCCCCGATCTGTGCCACGGGAATACGCCGATAGCCACCCGTCAGCATTTCCAGCGCAGGGCGCGGCGGCACCTCTCCCACGGTGACCGCCCGCCAGTCCAGCCCGGCATAACCAAGCATAAGGCGGACCTTTTCCGAAAAAGGCGAAAGTTGATACTGGTGAAGAATAAACTCGCTCATGAGAAACTGTCTTCCTGTATCGGGGAACGATCCGATATTCTGTCTATCCGCTTGCACCGACACAAGCAGTGGCAGTGCAGGATGGAAAGGGTGTTCAAGGGGAGCGTCGGTGTTATGGAAGGAGGATTCACTGAATGAAATTTCTTGTTTTTCTGGGCACCGTCCGGGATAGCACGCCACCCAAGCCCGCCCGACTGGGTGTCCATGTGGCAGGAGCCTGCCTGGATTGCCTGCGCAGTCGTTATGGCGACCATGAGGTGGAGTTGATTGATGCTCTGGACTATCCACCCGATGCTGTTTTCAAACCACACTTCGCATACCCCCGGAGCAAGGCGCCATCGAAGCTCAATGCCCTTGCTGACAAGATAGAGTCAGCCGATGGCTTTATCATGATCAGCCCCGAGTACAATCATTCCATGAGCCCTGCACTCGCGAACCTGTTGAACCACTTTGGCAGTTCACTGTTTTCCTATAAGCCGAGCGCCATTGTCACCTACTCGGCCGGTCAATGGGGTGGAATGCGCGCCGCCGTTGGCATGAGGACCTTTCTTTCCGAGCTGGGCTGCCTTCCGGTTTCCGCCATGATCCATGTGCCCAAGGCCCAGGAGGTGTTCGCGCCGGATGGTTCTCCCATGACGGGCGTGGATCAGGGATCTTGGTTTGATTATTTCGGCCGAACCTTCAATCAGCTGGTCTGGTGGGCGCAGGCGGCCAGTGAGCAGCGGAAACAGGTTGATCCCCATGATCTGGTCAAACCTTTCCAGAGGGATCCGTCGCAAAGGAATGCGCCCTGAAGAAATCGGGGCCGTCGCGACAGCCATAAGACGGAGAGTTCCCCAACCATCACGGCTTTGTTAGTGTTCCTGAATGAACAAAACGGTTCCGAATTACACCAACAACGCAGCTTTTTCCTGGCCGGTGTTCCTGGCGCACATGCTATTCCTTCTCGCCGCCTGGACAGTGTTCATCAAATACCTTTTCCCGGTTGCGTTTGCGCTGGCCGAGGGCGTTGAGTGGCACAGTTACATCTACTGGGATCTGTGGCCGATCGCCCACGTTTGGCTGGGCTGGGCATTGCTGGCACGTCCAGGCTATACCCGCGCGCTGGCGATTGGCATGGCCCTGGTGGAAATTGCCATCATCGTCACACTGTTTTCGATCTTTCTTGCTGACCCGGATTGGTCAATCTGGCGGACCAACTGGTTCGTCAACAAGGTCTTTGTCCTGTCCTGCTTTGTGTTTGTGCTGTATGCGGCACTCAAACACCCGAAAGTTTTTCGTGAGGCCCGTGGCTTTTGAAGGGGAAAAGTTTAT
>SLIH01000276.1 GCA_007135745.1 Halomonas sp.
GCGAAGCCGCCGCCGAAGAGCTTCTGGCTCATGAAGGCGAGGACCTGACGCAGGAGGAACTGTGGCAGCGACGACTGCGGGCGGCAGGCTATTATCGTGAGGCCGAGCGGTTTGATGACGTGATCTCAATTTATTCCGATTATCTCGCTCAGGGGACGGAACACTTCGGCGACCATGAATTCCAGCAGGAACGGCGCGCGGATCTGACCGAGCTGCACGAACAGCAGGGCCGTCCAGGCACGGCATTGCAGTGGCACGAACGACTTCTGGAAGCGGAGGAGCGGGCTTCGGGAACCTCCCGCAGCCAGTACCTGGCCAGTCGCAGTGCCGTGTATCTGGGCCGCGATGCGGCGGACGAATTTGCTCAGATTCCGTTGACCGCCCCCCTGAGCGACTCCATCGGGCGCAAGCGGCAGGCCATGACCGTGGCAGTGGATTATTTCCAGCAGGCCCGGGCCTTTGGCTTTGGTGAGACGGTTACCGAGAGCACCTGGCGCTTGGGCGAACTCTATCGCCAGCTGGCGCAGGACGTGCTCGATTCGGAGCGGCCCTCCGGGCTGACCGAACTGCAGGCCGAACAGTACGAGATGCTGCTGGAAGAAGAAGCCTATCCCTTCGAGGAGCGGGCCATCGAACTGCATCAGCGCAACCAGGAGCATATCCCGGAAGGGAACTGGACACGCTGGGTTGCCCGCAGCCTGGAAGCGCTGGCGGAACTCTACCCCGCGCGGTATGAGCGCGACACGCTGTGGATGGAGGTGCGCCGTGACTGAATCGTCGCTGGGTCTTCTCAGACGTTTCTGCTGTTTTCTGGTGCTGTTGCTTCTGGCCGGGTGTGCGGCCATGCAGCCGGAAGACGACGCCTACACCGGGGCCCTGGATCCGCCGCCGGAAGTCATTGTAATGCCCATGACGGAAGCGGATCAGGCGCTGCACAAACAGGCACGGCAGGCGTTGGCAGAGGCTGAGTTTGATCAGGCGGAGCAATACCTGAATCGCATGGACGGTGTCCACCGCCATCATCCTGATGTGCTGGCCGATCGCGCCATGCTGGCACGGTTGCGCGATGACATTGGGCAGGCAGAAAGGCTCTATCGGGAAGTTCTGGTGATTGAGCCTGGGCATCCGGTGGCCGCCAATGACCTCGCGCTGATCACTCGCGAAAGGGGAGAGGTCGACGAATCCAGAGCGTTGCTTCAGTCCGCACTGGAGAAACATCCGGAAGAGCCCCGTCTGCATTACAACCTCGCGGTGCTCTATGAACTTTATCTGCTGGAACTGCCGGACGCCCTGGAGCATTACCGGGCCTATGAGCGCCTGAGCGGGGGCACGGATGACCGGGTTTCCAATTGGATTCAGGATCTGGAACGACGGGTGGAAGGATGAAAAGCAGCATGCGCGGGATCTGGCGAACTGTGCCCTTGCCCTGGTTGCTGGCGGCCATTGTCGTGCTGTTTGCCGGGAGCCTGAAGGCCTCGGAGGACGAGGGCGTGGAGATACGTGCTGTCGAGGAGCAGCCCCGGGCACTGCATCTGGTGTCCTGGCGATTGCCGCCCGAGCCCGCGGCCCCTGAGCCGAGGCTCGAAGGCACTCGGCTGGAGGTGCTGCTGGAACCGCTGGATGATGAAAACTTTCTTGAGCATCTGAGGTTTCGCCAGACGCTCAAGTTGAATCTGGATGGCGACGACGACCAATGATCGGCGTCCATTGAAGTCACGGAGGCGATGCCTCCCAAAACAGGAAACGGAGAGTCGGGCTTTATGGAAACCATAATTCGTTTTTTTCAGCAGGGTGGGCCCTTTATGTACCCCATCGCAGTGATACTGCTGATCGGTGTGGCGATTGCGATTGAGCGCTACCTGTATCTGGCAAAGCTGCGACGGACCAACCGTATGGCGTTCGAAGAAGGCATCTGGCCTCAGCTACGCAAGGGCGATTTCCGCAAGGCCATGAAGACGGCTCAGCACTCGGGTGCGGAGATTGGCGTGATTGTTAGCTCCGGGCTGTCCCGTTTCCAGAATCGCCAGTCGCGCAGCGATGTGGAATACGCCATGGAAGAGGGACTGATGGAGGTGCTGCCGCGCCTGGAAAAGCGCACACCCTATCTGGCAACACTGGCCAACGTTGCCACCCTGCTGGGCCTGCTGGGCACCATTATCGGCCTGATCGCCGCTTTTACGGCAGTGGCCAACGCCGACCCCGCGGAGAAAGCGAATCTGCTCTCGGAGAGCATTTCCGTGGCCATGAACACCACGGCTTTCGGGCTCATGTCGGCCATTCCGCTGCTGCTCGCTCACGCCTTTCTGCAGACACGAACCAACGAAATGGTCGACAGCCTGGAGATGGCCGGGGTGAAGCTTCTGAATGTGATCTCGGAAACTGAAGCGAATGCGACCAAGGCTTAACAGGGTATGAAGTTTGGGGGCAGGAGGGGAGAGCTTTCCGGGATGCTCTTCGGCCACGGATGGCCGAAGCGCAGCGTACATGGACGTATTCATAGCGTATCCCGGAAA
>SLIH01000350.1 GCA_007135745.1 Halomonas sp.
CATCGGAGGCAAACGCAATGGCTGAGCCAAGGAGCATAAGCACGAGTACAAATACAGACTGCTTGATTGTCATCCTACCCTCACTGTTTTTTCGGTAAGCTGTTCTGGCTTGATCTCCGGTGTGTCGCACCGCGAGAACGGTAACCCTCATGTGTCCTGATTCTGTGGGACTGGTCCCTATTCTGCATCAGCGAGCCCGCTCGCTCATGAACCATGGGTAACAATCCCTGCCAGAATCGCTAAAATGTGATACCCGTCACCTGCTCACTGGATTCAGATCGATCCCGGCAGCCATGATTTTACGATATTGGAGCCCTTGATGACGCGACATGCCGACCTATCGGCCGAAAACTGGCCTTCCCTGGTGCGTGCTTTTTCCAGTGAACCCGGTCTGTGCGTGTTTGATGTTCCAAACTCGACCACCTCGGCGGCGCCAATACAGCTGCTGACTGCACGTCCCAGCAGAACCACGAGGCTATTCGAGAGCGCTCAGCGTTCAGACTTGAGTCTGCCCGACACCTGGCACCAGCCACCGGGCCCTGAGGCCGCGCCGAGGACCACCGATCACTGGTCCTTCTGGCTGCCATTGAGAGCCGGATTTCTCAGCTATCAGGATGGGGAGTTGGAACTTGGCTCACCGCCACGGAACCGAAACGCGGGCAAACTGCCCGCCATGCGCCTGGCGGAATACGACTGGGCGCTTCTGTTTGATCGGGCCCGTGGCACAATCAACCTGCTTGTCCACCCCGACTGCCCTGCCGACAAACAGGCCGACATACACCACCGTATTGAGCGGGCTCGGCATGAGAGCCCCATGGCGTCCGAAACGGCCTTTACAATCCTCGACGACTTCAGCGCGGATCACTCCCGTGATGACTACCTGGAGCATCTGAGCAGAATCCAGGATTATATTCGCTCGGGCGATGTGTATCAGGTCAATTATGCCCAGCGCTTTGCCGCTCATTACAAGGGCCAGCCCATCGAGGCCTTCCTGGCACTTCACGAAGCAAGCCCCAGCCCCTGTTCGGCTTATACAGACATGGGTGATGCCCAGATTCTGAGTCTTTCCCCGGAGCGATTTCTGCGGGTTCAGAATGGAATGGTTGAGACCCGCCCCATCAAGGGCACACGTCCACGAGGCAATACACCAGAGGAAGACGAGGCTCAGAAACAAACCCTACTGAACAGCGCCAAGGATCGGGCGGAGAACCTGATGATTGTGGATCTGTTGCGCAATGACCTGGGCAAGTGCTGCGAGATCGGGTCTGTGACGGCCGATCCACTGTTCCAGCTGGAAACCTTCGCCAACGTCCATCACCTGGTAAGTCGTGTGCAGGGCAAGCTGCGTGCAGACCTCACCCCTCTGGACCTCCTGCTCAGCGCCTTTCCCGGCGGCTCCATCACCGGTGCCCCCAAACGCCGCGCCATGGAAATCATCCGGGAACTGGAGCCCTCCCCCCGAGGCGCCTACTGCGGATCCTTCTTCCACTGGACGCCGGGCAACGGCTTCGACAGCACCATCGCCATCCGTACCCTGGTCTGCCATGCAGGCACCATTGAGTGCTGGGGTGGCGGCGGCATTGTGGCCGACTCGGTGCCGGAAGAAGAGTATGAGGAATCGATTACGAAGATTCGGTTGTTTATGGATGTTTTGGAAGGGCTGTGAGGAGCAAGGAGCAAAATGAATTGCTGCCACAACGGAATTTGGCAACAGGGGGAGTTAATGCGGTTGGGCGCCCCCTGCCGCTGCGTGATTTGAATCAGGCTCCGTGAACCGTGCTCGCTTTCAGGAATTCCTGGCGGAGGCTGTCGTAGTCGTGGACGGCCGGGAATTGGGGGAATTCTTCGATTACGTTCCGGGGGGCATGGATCAGGATGCCGGCGTCGGCCTGTTGGAGCATGGTGGTGTCGTTGTAGGAGTCGCCGGTGGCAATGCAACGGTAATTGAGCAACTGAAACGCCCTTACGGCCTGGCGCTTGGGGTCGGGCTGGCGCAGGCAGTAATTGGTGATGGTGCCGTCCTCGGCAACCTCAAGGCGATGACACAGCAGCGTTGGGTGACCCAACTTCTCCATCAACGGCATGGCGAACTCGTAGAAGGTATCCGAGAGGATCACCACCTGAAAATGGCGACGCAACCAGTTCAGGAAATCAAGGGCGCCGGGTAGCGGATCGAGCTCTCCGATCACCTCGCGAATCTCATTGAACCCGTAGTTGTGCTCACGGAGCAGCCGTAAACGCTGGGTCATCAGCACATCATAGTCCGGGATATCCCGCGTGGTGGCCTTAAGCTCTTCAATGCCGGTTTTTTCCGCAAACGCGATCCAGATTTCAGGAATCAGAACACCTTCCAGATCAAGACAGGCCAGTTCCACGTGGTTACTCCTTCTGATGTGCTTATCTGAGCTGCGACATGATAAAGAATGCGCCCGGCAATTGCACGAGGCGGGTGCCAGCGAAGGTGAGCGATCCGAGGCCAAAACTGGAAACTGTCAATCCCCCTTTTGTGGG
>SLIH01000446.1 GCA_007135745.1 Halomonas sp.
GTGCTCGTGGTGGTACCGGAACCATTGATCCATCAATGGTTCGTGGAGATGCTGCGGCGTTTCAACCTGCATTTTGCGATTTTCGACCAGAGCCGACTCGACGCCCTGAACGAGGAGGACAACCCTTTTGAGACGGAACAGCTGGTACTGTGCAGCCTGCCCTTTTTGAGCGACAGCGAGTCCGTGCTGGAACAGGCCCGTGGGGCGGGCTGGGACATGCTCGTGGTCGACGAGGCACACCATCTGCATTACGACCCGCAGAATCCCGGCAGCGAATACGCCACGGTGGAAAGCCTGGCACTGGAAACGCCCGGCCTGCTTCTGCTGACGGCAACCCCGGATCAGGTCGGCCTGGAAAGTCATTTTGCCCGCCTGCGCCTGATCGACCCGGTGCGATTCGACGACCCCGGGCGTTTTCGTGAAGAAATCAGCAGCCATAACGGGCTGGCGGAACAACATGAGGTGCTCTTCCGCCACAGTCGCGAGGACGTGGGCGGCTTCCCCGAGCGTCAGATTCAACCCGCCCCGTTAAGTGCCGATCCGGAGTTCAGGAAACTCAGCACCCTTGAGGGAACCGATGGGCTCTATCCGGAATTGGCAATTGACGAAGAGGACTGGTTGCGACTGGACCCCCGGGTCGGCTGGCTGGAAAACACACTCAAGGAACTCAAACCGGAAAAGGTCCTGGTCATCTGTGCTCACGCCCGGACTGCCCAGGCACTGGAAAAGCACCTGCAGCTGCGCGCAGGCATCCGCAGTGCGGCGTTTTTCGAGCAGCTCAGCATCATTGAGCGGGACCGGGCTGCGGCCTGGTTTGCGGACGAGGAGCAGGGAGCCCAGGCGCTGATCTGTTCCGAGATTGGCAGCGAGGGTCGCAACTTCCAGTTCGCACGACACCTGGTCCTGTTCGACCTTCCGGAAAACCCGGATCTTCTGGAACAACGCATCGGACGACTCGACCGCATCGGTCAGGGCGAACGCATCCACCTCCACGTCCCCTATCTCGAGGACAGTGCCCAGGCCGTGCTTTTCCACTGGTATCACCAGGGCCTCAATGCCTTCCGCCAATATTGTCCCGTGGGCGTTGCAGTGCACGAAAAACTCGCGCAACGGCTCCACGACGCCATGGCGCAACCGGCGCAACCCGTTCAGCAATTGCTGGATCTGACGGCCAGGACCTGCGAAGAGCTACAGAAAGCCCTGGGCGAGGAACGCCGCACCCTGCATGCCACCGACGAGCAGGAGCGTGCCCGGGCCCAACAGCTCATCGAGGAAATCCAGAATGAGGAGCAAAGCGGCCAACTGGACGATTACCTGACCGATCTGTTCAACCAGTACGGTGTCCTGCAGGAAGAAACCGGAGAAAAAACCTGGTTCCTGCGCCCCACGGAACACCTGCGTACCGACCGCTTCCCCGGGCTGTCCGAAGAAGGCCTGTCTGCTACCACAGACCGCCGTACGGCCATTACCAGGGAGGACCTGACCTTCCTCAGCTGGGAACACCCCATGGTGGAGGAAGCCATGGACATGACACTGGACTCGGAATTCGGCAACGCCGCCCTGATTACCCTGAACCTGAAAGGAGTGCAGCCCGGAACCCTGATGCTGGAAAGCCTCCATGCCATTCACTGCCCGGCCCCGCGCCAACTCCAGATCGGTCGCTTTCTGCCACTGAGCCCGGTGCGGCTGTTGCTCACGGGAGACGGTCGCGATCTCAGCACCATGCTCAGCCACGACAAGCTCAACGAACTGGGGGGACGCATCAAGCGCAAGAACGCCCAGCAGATCCTGCCCAGGCTGCGGGATGACATCGAAGCCCTGCTTCCGAACGCCCAGGAATTGGCCGAAGCCCAGTTGCCCAGCGCCCTCGCCCGGGCAAAGGAAGCCGTGACCGCCCATTACGACCAGGAAATCGATGCCCTCTCGGCCCTGAGCATCCTCAGCGAAGAAAAGCGGCAACAGCGCATTGCCATTCTGCGTGGACGCAGGGACGAAGCGATCGAGGCCATAGCCCGGGCCGGGGTTCGGCTGGAGGGACTGCGGGTGGTGCTGACCACCTGAACCCCAGGGAACCCCATTTGAGCTGATCCGTCAATCAAGAGCGTGATCCAGGCCATTGTGCCCATTTCAGCTTTGCCCTAGGCTTGGCGCTGTCGCTTTGGAGCCAGGCAGAGAACAATAAATCATGACCGAGACATCTCCCCGTCGTAAATGGGCCGTTTCCGCGGCCGTGATTCTGGCTACCTTCCTGGTTGTGCTGCTGATGATGGCCACCCGCCCCGAGCCACCGGATGCCGTAACGGAGGAACGTGCCTGGCCGGTTGCCGCCACAACGGTCTCGCCCGATGCCCATCGTCCCCGGCTCCAGCTCCAGGGATTTCTCGAGTCACCCCGCACGGTGACCCTGAAAGCGGCCGTCGAGGCCGATGTAGCGCACATCGAGCACGACGAAGGCGAAAGCGTCGCCGAAGGGGCCCTGGTGCTGAAACTCGACGAAGCCGATAACCGGCTGGCACTGGAACAGCGCGAAGGTGATCTCGCCGAACTGCAGGCCCAGAAGCGTATCGACCAACGGCGGGTGGAGGCTGACCGGGAAGAGCTGGCCATTGAGCGTGAACTGCTCGAGCTGGCCCAGCGCGAAGCCCAGCGTCTCCAGAATCTGAGTGAATCACAGCATGTTTCGCAGTCGGATCTGGAACGCGCCAACCGCGAACTCGAGCGCCAGAAGCTGGCAGTGACCTCGCGTCAGTTTGCCGTGGATACGGCCGAAGAACGCCTGCAGCAGGCCGACGCCCGACTGCGCCAGGCCCAGGCCGCCCGCGATCGAGCCCAGCTCAATCTCGAACGCACCGATATTCGGGCCCCCTTTCGAGCTCGCATAGCCGCCCTTGAAACCGCACCCGGAGACCGGGTCGCGCCAGGCACGCCGTTGGCCAGGCTGTACGATCTGGACCGCCTGGAAGTCCGGGCCCAGGTCCCTTCTACGTGGCTGCCACAGCTTCGTCGTGCCAGGGACAATGGTGACCTTGAGGCGCAAGCGCGGATCGACGGCGAAACCGTACCCCTGAGCCTTTCCCGTTTGGCCGGTCAGGCACAACGCGGCGAAGGCGGTGCCCAGGCTCTGTTCGCTGTCAGCAACGGCATCGACGATCTGATTCTCGGGCGCTTTGCCGACGTGCGTATCGACCTGAGCCCCGAGCCTGATACCTACCTGTTACCATTCGAGGCGCTTTACGAAACCAATCGCATCTATCGCATACAGGATGAGCGCCTCGAGGCAATCCAGGTGGAGACCCGCGGTCGCTCGCCCATGCCCGACGGCCGCCCTGGTGTACTCGTGCACTCTCCTGAGCTCAGCGGCGAGCAGACCATACTCGCCACCCAGCTGCCCCAGGCGATGAATCGCCTGCGCGTGCAGATCACAGATACCCAGGCAGACTGACGGGGGTGCCCATGGATAGCGCCGCGGAACGCTCCTGGATTGCGCGCACGGCCCGCCACCCGGTGGCGGCCAACCTCATCATGATCCTGATGATGGTCTCCGGCCTCTGGTCGCTGAATCAGCTCAACACTCAGTTCTTTCCCACGTTCGAGCTGGACTTCGTCACCGTTCAGGTGCAGTGGCGCGGCGCTTCCGCCGAGGACGTGGCTGATGCCATTACGTCACCGCTGGAGGATGAGCTGCGCGACGTGGATGATCTGCGCGAAATGACTTCGACATCGGCCGAAGGGCAGTCAGTCATCGTGCTGGAACTGGAGGAAGGCGCCGATATCACCCAAGCCACCGAGTCAATCAAGGACCGTGTGGCCCGGGTGCCCAACCTGCCGGAAGACGCACGCGAACCCACCGTCAGCCGGGTGGTACGGTACGACCCCATTGCCAGCCTGGTGGTCAAGGGCGACCTGACGGAACAGGAGCTGCGTGAACTCAGCTACCGACTGGAAGAGGAGCTGCTTGACCGGGGCGTGACACGTATCGAATTCGAGGGCCTGGCGGACCAGGAAATCGAAATCAATATCGGTCAGTCCCGGCTCAACGATATGGGACTGACCTTTGCCGATCTGGCGGGCCGGATCCGGGCCCAGAGCCTGGACATGCCGGCCGGTGAAGCCGGCGAACAGGATGTGGCGCGACAACTGCGCGGACTCGATCAGGCTCGCTCCGCGGACGATTTTTCCCGTCTCCCCCTGACTCTGGGCGACGCCGGCACCGTTCTGCTGGGAGATGTAGCATCGGTTCGCCAGCAGGCGCGCGACAACCAGGTCCGAATCGTTTTCCAGGGCGAACCCGGTGTGGAAATGCTGCTGCAGCGTGCCGAACGTGAGGATGCCCTGGCCGCGGCCCGCATTCTGGAAGAGTTCATGAGCGAACACGCCGGCTCACTGCCGGATTCCGTGGAACTCATGGTCATGGACGAATTCTGGCAGTTCCTCAACGAGCGTATTGCGCTGCTGCTGGAGAACGGCTTTTTCGGGTTGATCCTGGTCATCGCCGTGCTTTTTGCCTTCCTCTCCGGACGGGTGGCCGTCTGGGTCGCACTGGGTATTCCCACCTCTTTTCTGGCGGCCATGACGGTTCTGTTTTTTACTGGCGGCAGCATCAACATGCTGTCGCTCTTCGCCCTGATCATGACCCTGGGTATCATTGTCGATAACGCCATCGTCGTGGGCGAGAACAGCCTCTACCGCTATCAGTCGGGTGAAGATCCAACCGAAGCGGCGATCAACGGAGCCCGGCGCATGGCTGTGCCGGTCATGGCCGCGTCGCTGACCACCATCGCGGCCTTCCTGCCACTGATGCTGATTGGCGGCCCCATCGGCAACATCCTTTTTGCCATTCCGCTGGTGGTGATCTGCGTCATCATTGCCGCAGTGATTCAGGCCTTTCTCATTCTCCCGGGGCACCTGCGCCGAGCCTTCGAAAGAGGCCACAATCTCAAGCCGGGCCCCACCCGCCAGAAGATCGACAACGCCTTCAACCGATTCCGTGACGGCGCATTCCGAAGCGCCGTGGAACGGGCGCTGGACTTCCGCTGGGCAACCATACTTGCCTCGGTAGGCGTTCTCATCGTCGCGGTGGCCCTGGTTCCCTCCGGGCGGCTCAATTTCACCTTTTTCCCCAATGTGGAAGGCAACATAGTTTTCGCCAACGTCGATTTTGCCGCCGGCACCCCCCCCGAGCGCATAGAAAACTACCTTGAGCAGCTCGAAGCGTCGCTCCATGCCACGGAAGAGGCGCTGGACGAGGACCTGGTGATCGCTGCCCTGGTCAACAAGGGCCGCACCCAGGCATCGGACGAACAGGATGCGCGGCGCGGTGACCGATTTGGCTCCATCAAGGTGGAATTGGTCTCGCCTGGAGACCGGGACGTGCGAAACCGGGAATTCATCCGGGCCTGGGAGGAAAACGCACCTCAGGCACCAGGCCTGGAAAATCTGACGATAAGGGAACGCGGCACCGGACCACCGGGGGCCGACATTGATGTCCGCATGACGGGTGCGTTGGCGCCGGAGCTTAAGGAAGCCTCGCTGCGACTGCAGGATCATCTGCGTCAGATTGAAGGGGTCAGCGGCATCAGCGATGATCTGCCCCAGGGTCCGGAACAGTGGATCTACCGACTCAATGAGCAGGGGCGAGCGCTGGGGCTGACCAACAACGAACTCGGCAGCCAACTCAGGGCCGCCTATTCCGGTGAACTGGTCCAGATCTACCACCACCGCCGAGATGAAATGGAAGTCTGGGTCAGACTGGAAGAGGCCAGCCGGGACCGTCTGGGCGCGCTGGATGATTTTCACATTCGAACGCCAGCTGGCGAGCAGGTTCTGCTGAGCAACGTCGCCGACATCGAAACCCGCCGCAGCTTCGAATCCCTGCGTCATTTTGAGGGGCGACTGGCCGTGCGTGTGTCTGCGGATGTGGATGCGGAAATCGCCAACGCCAATCGTATTCTTGCCAGTCTGGAAAGCGATTTTCTGCCGGAATTGAGCCAGAAATACGGACTTCAGACCGCCTTTGAAGGCCAGGCGGCGGATCAGGAGGAAACCCTGGAGGACATGCGTAACGGGCTGCTGCTGGCGCTGGCGCTGATCTATCTGATCCTGGCCTTCGTGTTCAAATCCTACGGCTGGCCCATCCTGGTGATGACGGTCATACCCTTTGGCGCCATTGGTGCCTTCGTGGGCCACTACCTCATGGGCTTCGATCTCAGTATTCTATCGCTTTTCGGGCTTTTCGGTCTTTCCGGCATCGTGGTCAACAACTCCATCATTCTGGTGACCTTTTACCGGGAGCTACGCGACCGGGCTCCGGAACAACCTCCCGAGGAAGCGCTCGTGGAGGCCTCATGCCTGCGCCTGCGTCCGGTTCTGGTGACTTCCCTCACCACCATAGGGGGGCTGCTGCCGCTGATCTTTGAACAATCGGTGCAGGCACAGTTCCTGATACCCATGGCCATCGCCATCGCCTTCGGCCTGGCCGTCGCCACGGGGATTGTGCTGTTTCTGGTTCCGGCCATGCTGGCCATCTATGAGAATGCGGTGAGGAAGATTCAGCGCAGCCTATAGCAACCCGCCCCTGAGCGGGGCGGGTACATGACCATTGGGAAGGCGGTGTATCAGGCCTGGATATCGATGTTGGTGCCGAGTGCTTCGTCCGCATCCACGGACTGCTGCCCCGTCACCGCACTGTTCTCCGGTGAATTCAGACCTGCTGCATCGCGCTGTCCGGGCTCATCTGCCCGGGCGGGCTGAGTGCCGAAATCTGCCGAAGCGAAGGTCGCGGCCGTGTTGGTGTCGGTCGCCGAAGCATCCGCAATGGTTTCGCCGCTGGCTGCGGCAGATTCTCGACCCTGCTGGGAAATCTGGACACTCACGTCCGCCGGTGGCCGCGCACCGCCTTCAGCGCGAAGTTCTTCCCGCCGTTCCTGGCCCTGGGGTTGTGCCGTCGCCTGCTGGCCGGGGCGGGGCTGGGATTGATTGGCGGCCTCGCGCACCAGATTCGCTGTCTGGGGATTAATACCTTCGGGCATAACGAAGACCTCACTGCCTTCAAAACCTTATTTACCCTTCTATAGTGAACAACTTTTGACCAACCGTAAAGGGTGAGTCAGTTACCATTCTTTGCAACTTATTGCGGACAGACCCCCTAAAGCATAACGGACCCCTTGTCAGAGCGTTTCTCGGGAATACAATCCAACCCATTGCTGATATCGTATACGCCACAGATTTTGCCATTGGCTAACAACAGGGATTGCTTATGAATCTGTTGATCGTTCTTGTGCTGGCCATCGCCGGCCTGCTCTTCGTTATGCGCCGGGAATCCGGTGCCGCCGCAGCCATTACCGTCATGGTTGTCACCGCCATTATCGGGCTTTTCATGGGCACTGGGTGGCTCAGTTTACTGTTGTTCATCGGTGCCGGTGCCACTGCCCTCTGCGGTCTGCCCGGCATTCGCCAGCAATGGCTGACCCCGCGCGCGTTCAAAATGTTCCGCCAGGTCGCGCCCAAGGTGTCTGAGACCGAAAAACAGGCGCTCGATGCCGGCACCGTCGGCTGGGATGGCGAACTCTTCACCGGCCGTCCGGACTGGCAGAAGCTGCTGCGCAATCGCGATACCGGGCTCACCGAAGAAGAGCAGGCGTTCATCGATAACCAGTGCAGCGTCGCCTGCAGCATGTGCAACGCCTGGGACATCGCCTTTGACCGTGCGGACCTTCCCAAGGACGTCTGGGACTACCTGAAGAAGGAACGCTTCTTCGGCATGATCATTCCCAAGGAGTACGGAGGTCTCGGGCTCTCGGCACGAGCGCAGTCCGCCGTTCTCCAGAAACTGTCGGTCAATGAATCACTGATGGTTTCCGTCGGCGTACCCAACAGCCTCGGCCCCGGGGAACTGCTGCTGAAGTACGGTACCGAGGAGCAGAAGAACCATTACCTGCCGCGCCTTGCCGATGGCCGGGAAATTCCCTGTTTCGGCCTGACCGGGCCGCGTGCCGGCTCCGATGCCACGTCCCTGCCGGATACCGGCATCATCTGCAAAGGCAAGTTCAACGGCGAGGAAGTGGTTGGGCTGCGACTGAACTTTGAGAAGCGCTGGATCACCCTGGCCCCTATCGCCACTGTGGTCGGGCTGGCCTTCCGCATGTTCGATCCCGATGGCCTGCTGGGCGACAAGAAGGATCTGGGCATCACCTGTGCGCTTATTCCCCGGGATACTGAAGGTATGGAGATTGGACGTCGACACTGTCCCATCGGCAGTCCCTTCATGAACGGTCCCATTAAGGGCAAAGATGTCTTTGTCCCGCTCGATTACATCATTGGTGGTCCCGAAATGGCTGGCCAGGGCTGGCGCATGCTGGTGGAGTGCCTGTCCGTCGGTCGCTGCATTACCCTGCCCTCCGGTGCCAGCGGCACCGGCCGTTACGCCACCGGCCTGGCTGGCGGTTTCACCCGCATCCGGCGCCAGTTCAATACACCCGTGGCCGACATGGAAGGCGTGCAGGAGCCCCTCGCCCGCATAAGCAGCCTGGCATACATTGCCCAGTCCGCTGTGATGCAGACGGCGAACATGATCGACAATGGAGAGAAGCCCTCCGTGCCCTCGGCCATCCTCAAAAGCCAGCTGACGGAAATGCAGCGCCAGATCCTGACCGACGCCATGGATGTCCATGGTGGCAAGACGGTCACCCTGGGTCCACGCAATTATCTCGGCATTTCCTACGCAGGCTCGGCCGTGTCGATTACGGTTGAAGGCGCCAATATCATGACCCGGAGTCTGATGATCTTCGGTCAGGGCGCCATTCGCTGCCATCCTTATGTGCTGGAGGAGCTCGCCGCCAAGGACAATGATGACCAGGACGCTTTCGACCGGGCCTTCTTCGGCCACGCCGGACTGGTTTTCGGCAACGCCGCCCGAGCCTTTACCCAGGCCCTGGGGCTGGGTCGTGGCGACACGCCTTTCGATAATGCCGCCGCTCCCTATGCCCAGGCGGTTAACCGCTTCAGCGCCGCATTCGGACTCTGTTCCGATGCGGCCATGACCACCCTGGGTTCACAGCTCAAACTGCGCGAGCTGCTTTCGGCACGTCTTGGCGACGTTCTGTCCAACCTCTACCTGACCTCCATGGTGCTCAAGCAGTGGCACGAAGGTCAGGCCGTGGAAGGCGAGCGTGCGCTGATGGAATACAGCTGTCAGTTCCTGCTGCATCGCGCCGAGCAGGCCCTGGATGAACTTCTGGACAACCTGCCCAACCGGCTGGTCGCCCGTGTTCTCCGGGTCATTACCATGCCACTCGGTCGCCGCTGGAGCGCACCATCGGACAAGCTGACCCAGTCCATTGCCCGTGCAATCAGCACCGACACGCCGCTGCGTGCCAAGCTGACCAGTAACACCTGGAGCGAAAAAGAGGCGAAAGGGCAGCAATTCAATCCACTGGCCCAGTACAACCGTCTGCTGGCGGACTTCCCGCGTGCTGAAAAGCTCTACAAAACGCTGGAAAAAGCCCATGCAAAAGGCGAGCTGCCCGTGGAAGCTCTGCATCCGGAACAGAAAGTGGAAGCTGGCCTGGAGGCCGGGCTCATCTCCGAAGAGGACGCGGCCTTCATGCGTGAGTACGAAGCCGACGTTCTGGAGATGCTGTCGGTGGATGACTTCCCCTTCGAGTCACTGGCCCACGACAAGCGCAAGATCGTTAAGCACAACGTCGCTTGATCCCGCCAGTCTGGTAGAAAGCCCCGCCTGATTCACGCCTGGCGGGGCTTTTTTATTCACTTCTATTTCTGTGGTGCAGCGGCCAACTGGCCCAATCGGTAGTCCTGAAGTGCCTGTTCAATCTGTTCGCTGCTGTTCATCACAAAAGGCCCATACTGGACCACAGGTTCATTGAGCGGTTTAGCCGCCAGCAACAGGCAGCGGCCGCCGTCTTTGCCTCCCTGGAGAGAAACCAATTCACCCGCACCCAGCAGCCCGGCCTGGCCGGAGGACACCCATTGCTCCTCGCCAAGCTGCATGCTGCCATCGAAAACATAGAGCAGCGCGCTATGA